>CAVIBA010000007.1:11354-26428 GCA_963640785.1 Bulleidia sp. | reverse complement strand
TGACAAGGGTTTTTGTGAGTTTTCCACATTTTCCACAGGCTCTACTGGTACTGCTGCTGTGAATACCTAAGTATTGTGTTGTAGCGCGCGTGAGGGGGAGTGTGGTGTGTGGCTATTGCATATGCACGTATGCGTTTAAGAAAAGTTCTTTAGCCTTGGCAGGCGCACGCCATAACGTCGTCGGGACGTTAAGAACTGTACTTTTCTGCCGCGAGCAGAAAAGTACACTTCTTCACGTCGGAATTCTCCACGGCGAGCCGCCCTTGGGGCCAAAGAACTTATATATTACATTATTACGAAAATTATTAAAGGAGTCATTCCAATGAAAATAGTCTTTAACCGCAAATTACTTTGCAATGCTTTCCCTCCGTTGATGTGCGCCGTCTCGACGCGCTCAACATTCTCCGCTATCGAGGGCGTGCTAATCGAGGCCCACGAGGACGGTACCTGCATGATGACTACCTACGATACCGAAAAGGGTATCAGGCTGTCCGTCGACGCTAAGGTCTATTCCGCGGGCGGCTGCATTGTCAACGCGCAGAAGTTTTATCAGGTCATCCGCGTCATGGACGGCGAGGAGATCGAGCTGTCCGTCGACGACAGGATGGCGGCCAAAATCTCCTGCGGCAAGTCGTCGCACCGTATGTCCGCGCTGCCGGCGTCTGATTTTCCGTCGCTGCCTGACATCGTGCGCGACAGAGGCTTCGTTATCCCGCAGGCCATGCTCAAGAAAACGCTCTCGCAAATCACGCATTCCATGGGAGTCGAGGACACAAGACAAATTCTCAACGGCGCTTATTTCAAGGTCAACGCTGAGTCGCTGACTATCGTCTCCTGTGACAGCTTCAAGCTCGCAAAGTGCATCCGCAGCATCGCGCTTGAGAACAGAAGCGCGCCGGACCGCGTGTTCGATTACAAGTTCATAGTCCCCACAAAGACGGTCAACGAGCTCATGAAGCTGCTCGACGGCGGTGAGGAGCAGACGGTCACTGTCTTTGTCACGCGCAGATTTATAGTCTTTATTATCGAGGGTATCACCTTCTTCTCGCGTCTGGTCGACGGCGAGTATATAGACTACAACCGCATTATCGTAAGCGACCACAAGATCCGCGCAACGCTCCCCCGTGCCGCGCTTATCTCGTCGCTTGAGCGCGCCGCGCTTGTCACTGAGGAAAGAATCGCGGGCAGCGTGAGAGCTAACGTCAAGCTCGAGTTCTCGGGTTCCATACTCAAGATTTCGACCAGCTCCTCCGCGGGCGCGACCTACGACGAGCTGCCCATTGATCACGAGGGCGAGGACATTCTCATAGCCTTCAACAACCGCTACCTTATCGACAGCGTCCGCGCCTGCGACGGCGACGAGATACGTCTGTCGCTTTCAAGCCCGCTTACCAGCATGAACATAGAGCCCGTCACCCAGCCCGAGAACACAGACGAGATATTCATGCTGCTGCCCGTCAGAATGAAGGAATGATAGTCCACGAATGCCGGCTGTCCTCATTTCGCAACGTCGGGACGGCGACGGTCGGCTTTTCGGACGGCGTCAACATTCTCATCGGCGACAACGGGCAGGGCAAGACCAACCTGCTCGAGGCGCTCTATCTCTGCTCCATCGGAAAGTCGTTCCGCGGGGCGGACGAGGGTGAGATGATAAAGTTCGGCGAGAGCGAGGCGCGCGTCGCGGTCGAGTATTCGGACGCGGTGCGGCGGCAGAGCATTGAGATACGCATGTCGCGAGAGAGTCGGCGGCAGGTCGAGCACAACCGGGTCAAGGTCGGGCGAATGTCGGACATGGTAGGACGCCTGTCGGCGGTGCTGTTCTGTCCGGAGCATCTGTCCGTTGTCAAGAACGGTCCGTCCGAGCGGCGGAGCTATCTTGATATTGCGATATCGCAGCTGCGGCCGATGTACATGGCGTCGCTTCAGAAATACTCAAAGTTACTCAAGCAGCGCAACAAGCTGATCCGAGACGCTGAGGACGACCGTCGGACGTTCGACGCGACAATAGATTTCTGGTCGGCGCAGCTTGCCGCCGAGGCGGCGCGGATAAGCCGCATGCGGCTGAGTTACATCCGGCGTGCGCGCGAGTTGGTTGCATCCTTCTTCCGTGACATGACCGGGGGGCTTGAGGTACCCGAGTTGCGCTATGCGGGCTCGTCGCACGATGAGGAGGACATGTACGACGACGTTGCGGCGACCGAGGCGCGCTATCTTTCGCTTCTGAACGACAACCACGCCCGTGAGATCGGCGCAGGAAGCACTTTATGGGGCATCCACAAGGATGATATAACGATACTATTAAACGGCCACCCGGCGCGTGTATTCGCCTCACAGGGGCAGCAGCGGTCGATTGCGCTGGCTATGAAGCTATCGGAGGGCGAAATCAGCCGCGCCGAGCGGGGCGAGTACCCCGTATTTCTGCTCGACGACGTGCTCAGCGAGCTCGATTCGCGGCGGCGCAGCTACCTAATCAACGAAATCTCCGGCCGCCAGGTCATTATGACCTGCTGCGAGGGCATCCCCCTCACCGGCGCGCGCATGATCCGCGTTAAGGGCGGGGGGTATGAGGAGTGAGCGAGGACGAGAGTTTCTGGGGCCGGCCCCAGACCCCGCTCGGGCAGCGGCGGAATACAATTTCGCGCAAGCGCGAAATTCCCAAAAACATGGCACTCCACGTCACTTGGTGACACCATTTGGCACTGTGCGGTGGGATAAAATTGAGCACGTAGAGGAAGAAGTATGTATCTGCATGTAGGAAATAACAGGACGCTGCGAGTCAAGGACATTATCGGGATATTCGATGCCGATAACGCAACACGATCGCCTGTCTCGAGAAAATTTCTGAGCGCCGCCGAGCGCGGCGGGAGGGTCTGGAGCGCCGCCGAGGAGCTGCCGAAATCGTTCGTGCTTTATAGGTGCGAGAGCGGATTCGGAGTCTGCTTCTCGCCGCTGTCAGCCCAGACGCTCGAGGGACGACTTAAGTGAAAAAGAATCCGAATGTTCCGAAAAATAAGAAATCAGTAACCCAAACCGGTATGATTGTATAACAAAACGTAAATTCAAAGAAACGGAAGCTAAAATATGGACAACTATGAAGACATAGTCAAGGAAACGTATAACGAAAATCAAATACAGGTGCTCGAAGGCCTCGAGGCCGTGCGTAAGCGCCCCGGAATGTACATCGGCACGACGTCAGTGCGCGGACTGCACCACCTTGTGTATGAAATAGTCGATAACTCCATAGACGAGGCGCTGGCCGGGTTCTGCGACAAGATAACCGTCACAATAAACCCCGATAACAGCATCACCGTCGAGGATAACGGTCGCGGTATTCCCTCCGCTATCCACCCAACTCAGGGTATACCAACCCCCGAGGTCGTCTATACCATCCTGCACGCAGGCGGTAAGTTCGGCGGCGGCGGGTACAAAATCGCCGGTGGTCTGCACGGAGTCGGCGCGTCGGTTGTCAACGCACTCTCCGAGTGGCTTGAACTCGAGGACATTTACGAGGGCAAAGTCTATACCGAGCGCTTCGAGCGCGGTCACGTCGCGCGCGCCTTCTGCCACGTCGGCCCCGCGGGCGAAAAGAGACACGGAGTCAAGGTCACATTCAAGCCCGACCCCGAGATATTCGAGGAGACCGTCTTTGATTACGACACGCTGCTCAACCGTATGCGCGAGCAGGCGTTCCTCAACGCGGGCGTGCGGATAGTGCTTGTCGACACGCGCGGCGAGGATATCATCGAAAACGACCTCTGCTTTGAGGGCGGTATACGCAGCTTCGTCGCCTATCTCAACGAGCAGAGACATGAGGAGGTCGTCCACCCCGACGTCATCTACATGAACGGTGAGAAGGGAACCAGCGTCGCCGAGATCGCTATGCAGTACAACTGCTCCTACTACGAGAACATGCTCACCTTCGCCAACAACATGAACACAATCGAGGGCGGCACGCACGAGACCGGCTTCAAGTCGGCGCTGACCAAGGTCATGAACGACTACGCGCGTAAAATCGGCGTGCTCAAGGACAGCGACAAAAACCTCACCGGCGAAGACGTCCGCGAGGGCATCTGCGCTGTCATATCCGTCAAGCTCGAGGACGCGCAGTTCGAGAGCCAGACCAAGGCAAAGCTGGGCAACTCGGACATCCGCACGCTGGTCGAGAACACCGTCAGCGCCAAGCTCGCCGAGTACCTTGAGGAGCACCCGCAGACGGGCAAGGCCATACTCGACAAGGCGCTTGCGGCGTCCCGCGCGCGTGAGGCGGCGAGAATCGCCCGCGAGCACACCCGCCGCAAGGGTCTGTTCGACGGCCTGACGCTGCCCGGCAAGCTGGCCGACTGTCAGGAGCGCAACGTGGAGCTGACCGAACTGTATATCGTCGAGGGCGACTCGGCAGGAGGCTCGGCCAAGACGGGGCGCAACTCCAGGTTTCAGGCCATACTGCCGCTGCGCGGTAAGGTGCTGAACGTCGAGAAGAGCCGACTCGACAAAGTCTACTCCAACCCGTCGCTGACGCCGATAATCCAGGCGCTCGGCTGCTCCATCGGCGACGAGTTCGACATAACCAAGCTGCGCTACGGCAAGATAATCATCATGGCCGATGCCGATGTCGACGGTTCGCACATCCGCATACTGCTCCTGACGTTTTTCTTCCGTCACATGCGCCAGCTGATTGACGACGGGCACGTATTCTTAGCACAGCCGCCGCTCTACAAGGTTCACAAGGCCGGTGGCAAGGGTCCGGAGTACTACGCATTCTCGGATGCCGAGAGGGACAAATACATCGAGCTGCTGGGCGGCAAGAACGTCGAGGCAGACCGGTACAAGGGTCTCGGTGAGATGGACGCGGACCAGCTGTGGGACACGACCATGGATCCCGAGAAGCGGACGCTTCTGCGCGTGACGCTGGAGGACGCCATCGCCTGCGACGAGATGTTCTCACTGCTGATGGGCGACAAGGTCGACCCGCGGAGGGAGTTTATTGAGAAGAATGCGAAGTTTGCAGAGAATCTGGATATTTGAGGACTATTGCTATCAATGAAGTGCGGCAGCACTTCGTTGATGTTGCTCGTATGCTGAAGGAGTTCTGAATCCTTGAAAGGGCACTCGCCGTGGCCGGTCTCCGACGAGATCGAAGCGTACTTTTCTGTTATGCAACAGAGAAAGAACAGTTCTTAACGTCCCGCAGACGTTCGGCGAGTGCCCCCGTGGGCAAAGAACTTTCTTCAAAAAGGATATTTTATGAAAAAATTAATCCTCCTGACCCTGACGGTGTTAACCGTCATAATCCTCTCCTCCTGCTCGTCGGCTCCGGCGGCGGAAGAGCTCGAGCCGCGGCTGCGCGAGCTCGTGGAGGCGTCGTATGACGTCAACGAAATATTCTTCGGCGCGGGACTGCCGACCTACCCTCGCGTCGAAAAGCTGACCGACAGGCCGTTCAGCTACGACTCCGATACCGGTGTCTATTACCTGTTCTTCACCGACGAGGAGCTCGGCGAGATGCTTATGTATTACGATAAGGCAACCTCGGAGTACAAATTCATGCGCGTACTTCCCGCGGGCTCGGACCCGCACGGCGCCGACGACTACGTCGCGCCCGACGGACGCGTGTTTGTCCCGGCGAACGACTACGTCGAGCCGGAGGTCGAGTACGTCTACACCGACGAGGACGTGCCGAACTACGACGTTGTGCGCGTCGACTGCGGCTACACCTCGATTGACGATCTGAAGCGCGCGGCGGAGAAGGTCTACACCGCGGATTTTCTGAAGCAGATTTACGAGGGCGCGTTTGACGGCGTCGCCTACGCCGAAACGGGCTATTCCGGCGTGCGGTCGGCGCGGTTTATTGAGCAGAGCATGCTGCTGCGGCAGTACAACGAGCTCGAGAGCCATGAGCTGGCGCGCCGCGTTTACGATTATTCGACCATCAAGATCATCCGCCCGTCAAACGCGCAGCGGGTGAACCTGACGATTGACACCCATCTCGAGGGCGAGGACGAGATACTGACCGTCCGGCTGACGCTCATCCTCGGCGAGGATGGGGAGTGGTATTTGGATACGCCGACGTACTGATTGTGTGCTATTGCTATCAATGAAGTGCGGCAGCACTTCGTTGATGTTGCACCTGCGCTGAAATAGTTCTTTGCCCGCGGGGGCACTCGCCGAACGTCTGCGGGACGTTAAGAACTGTTCTTTCTCTGCTCGCGGCAGAAAAGTACACTTAAAACACGTCGGATTTCTCTACGGCGAGAGCCCTCCAAGGGCTCAGAACTTATTTCCACAAAAAAAATTTTTAATAACCCCCTACCTAAGGAGCATCACATGAACATCCCCGAAATATTCGGAAGCATGGTCTTCTCGGAAGACGTAATGCACGAGCGACTCCCCGCGGAGGTCTACGCCTCGCTCACCCAGACAATCGCCGACGGCAAAACTATCGATCCCTCTATCGCCGATTGCGTCGCTGAGGCTATGAAAAAATGGGCAATAGAGAAGGGAGCTACCCACTATACCCATTGGTTCCAGCCGCTCACCGGCGTCACCGCCGAGAAGCACGAGGCTTTCATCGCGCCGACGGGTCACTGCCGCGTCGTCATGGAGTTCTCGGGCAAGGAGCTCATACGCGGCGAGACCGATTCGTCCTCCTTCCCGACCGGCGGACTGCGCGCTACCTTCGAGGCCCGCGGCTATACCGCATGGGACCCCGCCTCCTATGCCTTCGTCAAGGACGGCTCGCTGTTCATTCCCACGGCGTTCTGCTCCTACGTCGGCGACGCGCTCGACACCAAAACGCCGCTGCTTCGCTCGCTCGACGCGCTCTCGACACAGGGACTGCGCATCCTGCGCCTGTTCGGCGACAACGAGACCACCCGCGTCACGGCAGAGATCGGCGCGGAGCAGGAGTATTTCCTCATCGATAAGAAAATGTTCGAGCGCCGCAAGGATCTGTTCTATACCGGCCGCACGCTGTTCGGCGCGCGCGCGCCCAAGGGTCAGGAGCTCGACGACCACTACTTCGGCGCAATCAAGCCCCGCGTCCGCGAGTTCATGCAGGAGCTCGACCTCGAGCTCTGGAAGCTGGGCATCAACGCCAAAACCCGGCATAACGAGGCCGCGCCCTCCCAGCACGAGCTGGCGCCCGTCTACACGACCACAAATCTCGGCGTCGACCACAACCTGCTCATCATGGAGCTCATGAAGAAAATCGCCGACCGCCACGGCCTGACCTGCCTGCTCCATGAGAAGCCCTTCGAGGGCGTCAACGGCTCGGGCAAGCACAACAACTGGTCGATTTCGGCGGGCGGCAAGAGCCTGTTCAACCCCGGCAAAACGCCCGCGGAGAACGGCCGGTTCCTGCTCATGCTCGCCGCCGTCATCAAGGCCGTCGACGACTACCAGGATCTGCTTCGTCTGTCGGTCGCCTCGGCGGGCAACGACCACCGTCTCGGCGGCTTCGAAGCGCCGCCCGCCATCGTTTCCATGTTCATCGGCGACGAGCTGGAGGGCATCATCGACTCGATAGTCGAGGGTCGCCACTACAACGACGCAGGCAAGCGCTACATGAACCTCGGAATCCCGTCCATCCCCGTCTTCCGCAAGGACAACACCGACCGCAACCGCACCTCACCCTTCGCGTTTACGGGCAAGAAGTTCGAATTCCGCATGCCGGGCTCGTCGCAGAACATGGCAATGCCGAATATAGTGCTCAACACGGCGGTGGCGGAGTCGTTCCGCGTCTTTGCCGACGAGCTCGAGGCGGCTGACGACCGCGAGACTGCCCTCGCCGACCTGCTTCGCCGCACCTTCACCGAGCACCGCCGCATAATTTACTCGGGCAACGGCTACAGCGAGGAGTGGGTACGCGAGGCCGAGCGCCGCGGGCTGCTCAACGTCGCAAGCTCGCCCGCCATTTTCCCGGCCATGACGGCGCAGAAGAACGTCGTGCTGTTCACGCGGCACGGCGTCATGAGCGAGACCGAGCTGCGCTCGCGGCAGGAAATATTGTTTGAAAATTACGCAAAAATAGTAAACATAGAGGCTCTGACCATGATAGAAATGGCGAGCCGGGACATAATACCGGCGGTGAGCCAATACATCGGCAAGCTGGCGGCGTCAGCGAACGCGGTGCAGGCATTTGACACAGGCATCGACTGCACGCTCGAGCACGAGCTTGTCGCGAAGCTGTCAGGACTGAACCGTCAGGCGTCGATATGTCTGCGGCGGCTGAAGGAAGCTGAGTCCCGCGCGGCGAGCATCAATCCGGCGCGCGCGCTGGCGGAGCACTACCGCGACGAGGTCATCCCGGCGATGGAGGATCTGCGCGAGTACGTCGACGCCATGGAGACCCTGACCGACGCGGAGGATTGGCCGTATCCGAGTTATGGGGATGTGATGTTGAGGGTGTGAGGGCTATTGCATATGCTCCTACGCTTTTTCAGATAAGTTCTTTGCCCTTGGCGGGCGGACGCCGAACGTCCCGGCGAGATCCCCCCAAGGGCTCAGAACTCTTTTAAAAAAACCAATTTTGAGGGACTACCTATGACACATAATTCCGAAACCGAAATTTCAAAAGGCCACATAACCCTGCGTTATCTCCAACGCTACATCGCCGCCAAGGATCACTCCCGCGACGACCCGGCGCATAGTCCGCGCGATACCTTCGTCAAGCTCACCGAGGAGCTCGGCGAGCTCGCCCGGCACGTCGTGCGCACACCGCGCCACGCTGCGGACGAGAACGACCTCAAGGGCTCCGTCGAGGAGGAAATCTACGACGTGCTCTACTACCTGCTGCTCTTCGCGGCCGACGCGGGCGTCGACGTCGAAAAATGGATACCGCTCAAGGAGCAGATCAACCGCACCCGCTACCCCTCGGGCGTGAATTTCGACCCCGACGGCGAGACGCTGTAAGACATATTCCGAAAATAAAGGATAAACATGAAAATTTCAGTCATAACCCTCAACCCCGGCGTCGACCGCATCGCCTACCTGCCGTCCCCCGCGCGGCTCGGTACGCTTAACCGCGCCGAGCGAACCGTCGTCAGCCAGGGCAGCAAGGGCGCAAACGTCGCCATCATGCTGCGCCGACTCGGGCGCGAGCCCGCTTATTTCACCTTCACAGGCGGCGCGCTCGGCGGGCTCTCCGAGTCGTTCACCGACCGCGAGGGCGTCGACGGACGCTTCACCGAGGCCGCCTGCGGCGTCAGAATGAACGTCAAAATCATAGCTTCCGACGGCGTGTGTACCGAGTTCAACGAGCGCGGCGGCCCTGTCGCGCCGGACGAGCTCTCTTCGCTCGTCGCCGCGGCGCTCGACTACCGACCCAACCTCGTCGTCATAAACGGCAGCCTGCCGCAGGGCGTCCCGCCAGATATTTACGGCAGCCTCGTCGCAAAATTCAACGAAATGGGCGCCTACACCGTCCTCGACGCCGACGGCGACGCCATGCGTCACGGCCTCGCCGCCCGCCCGCGCCTCATAAAGCCAAACGTGCGCGAGCTGTGCGGCATCGTCGGCTGTGACGAGAGCGGGCTCGACAGCCCGGAACGCCTCGCCGACGCCATGCTCGCCATCCGCGCACGCTTCGGCTGCGATATTGTCTGCACCCTCGACAGCCGCGGGGCGGTCGGGCTTGATGGCGACGGGATGTGGCGCGTCAGCGCCGCGCCGGTGCGGCTGCGCGGGTTCTCGGGCGCGGGCGACACCTTCCTCGCTGCCTACCTCCACCGCCGCCTGCTTGGCGATCCGGCCCCGCAGTCGCTGGCCTACGCCGCGGCCGCCGCGGGCGCCAAGGTCGAGCTGGAGGGAACAAGACTGCCCGACCCCGCCCGCGCCGAGCAGCTGCTCCCACACATCAAAACTGAAAAAATATTCATAAAAAACACATGAAAGGCAGTGCAACAAATTGGACAACCACAATCACGATAACGAAAATCTTGTCTTTGAAAACCAGAAGATAACCGATGTCAATATCGAGAAGGAGGTCAAAAAATCCTTCATTGAGTACTCAATGTCAGTCATAATTTCGCGCGCACTGCCCGACGTGCGCGACGGCATGAAGCCCGGCCAGCGGCGCATTCTTTACGCCATGTACGAGGATCACTTAACGCACGACAAGCCCTTCCGCAAGTCGGCGACGACGGTAGGTAACGTGCTCGGCCGCTACCATCCGCACGGAGACTCCGCCGTTTACGGCACCATGGTGCGCATGGCGCAGGACTTCTCCTACCGCTACCCGCTCGTCGAGGGGCACGGAAACTTCGGCTCCGTCGACGGCGACCCGCCCGCCGCTTACCGTTACACCGAGGCGCGTCTGGCACGCATTTCGGACGAAATGATGCGCGATATTGAAAAAGAAGTCGTCAAATTCATGCCGAACTTCGACAATCGCCTGCGCGAGCCCACCGTTCTTCCCTCGAGATTTCCAAATCTTCTGGTAAACGGCAGCGTCGGCATCGCTGTCGGTATGGCGACCAACATTCCGCCGCACAACCTCGGCGAGGTCATCGACGCGACCATCTACCGCATGGATCACCCCGACTGCACCGTGCCGGAGCTGATGCAGTACATCAAGGGCCCCGACTTCCCGACCGCCGCCACCATATACGGCATGAACGGCATTCTCGAGGCCTACACCACCGGCCACGGCCGCATTTCCGTCCGCGCAAAGGCGCGCATTGAGGAGGATCACCACCGCATAATCATCACCGAGATACCCTACATGGTTAACAAGAGCATGCTCTGCGAGGCCATCGCGGGGCTGGTCAAGGAGAAGCGCATCGAGGGCATCACTGGCCTGCGCGACGAGTCCGGCCGCGCCGGAATGCGCATTGTGGTCGAGTACCGCCGCGACGCAAATCCGCAGATAATACTCAATCAACTGTATAAATATACACAGCTCCAGGACACCTGCGCGGTCAACATGCTGGCCGTTGTCAACAACGAGCCCAAAATCCTGCCGCTCGCCGACATTCTCGACATCTACATCGCGCACCAGGAGAGCGTCATCACCAACCGCACAAAGTACGACCTCGACCGCGCGCTCGCACGCGCCCACATCTTCGAGGGCTACCACATCGCGCTCGACAACATCGACCGCGTCATCGAGATAATGAAGACGTCGGCGACCATCCCCGAGGCCAAGGAACGCCTCATGAGCGAGTTTTTCACCGTCAATTATTCGGACGAGTACGCGCGGCTGCACGGCATCGACAACGACATCCCGCGCCAGCTGACCGACGCGCAGGCGCAGGCCATCGTCGACATGACGCTCGGCAAGCTGACCGGCATGGAGCGCCAGAGGATCGAGGAAGAGCTGCACAGACTGCACGCTCTCATAGTCGAGCTGGAGGGAATTTTGGCCGATATTAACAAAGTCAAGCAGATAATCAAGGACGAAATGACCGAGATCAAGAACCGCTACAACGACCCGCGCCGCACCGAGATAGTGCCCGTCGAGGACGAGATTATTCTCGAGGATCTCATCGAGCGGCACAGCTGCGTCATCACGCTGACGCACGCGGGCTACATCAAGCGCCAGCCGGCCGACACCTATTCGGCGCAGCACCGCGGCGGACGCGGCATCATCGGCATGTCGACCAAGGAGGAGGACTTCATCGAGAAGGTGATCGCGGTCAACTCGCACTCCTACCTCATGATGTTCACAAACACGGGCAAGGTGCACATGCGCAAGGCCTACCAGATACCCGAGTCGTCGCGCACGGCCAAGGGCTCGAACCTTGTCAACATACTCGAGCTGGCCGAGGGCGAAAAGGTGACGGCCGTCATCAGCATCGACGGCTTCGGCGACGGCGAGTATTTGACCATGGTGACCAAGAAGGGCGTCATCAAGCGGACGCTGCTCGGCGAATACGAGTACCAGCGCAAGGGCGGCAAGATTGCGCTGTCGCTTGACGAGGGCGACGAGCTGGTGTTCGTCATGCTGACGCACGGCGAGTGTGACCTCATCATCGCGACGGGCGACGGCAACGCGGTACGTTTTTCGGAGTCCAACGTTCGCGCGATGGGCAGAACTGCGCGCGGCGTGCGCGGAATTTCGCTGCGTGAGGACGACGAGGTCAAGGGCGTCGCGGTCGTGACGGAGGGCAAGCAGCTGATAACCGTCACCGAGAACGGCTACGGCAAACGTTGCGAGTTTGACGATTTCCGCGCCATGAAGAACCGCGGCGGCTTCGGCGTCATCTGCCACAATCTGAACGAAAAGACAGGTCGTCTGGCGGGCATCAGCACCGTCGATGAGAACGACGACATCATGATAATCACCAACAGCGGCACGATAATCCGCACGCCCGTGAAGGACATACCGGTCTACTCGCGCGGCGCGTCGGGCGTTATCGTAATGCGTCTCGGTGAGGGACAGAGCATCGTGAACTTCACCAAGGTTGCGAGCGCCGAGGAAGAGCAAGCTGCGGTCAACGCCGCAGAGGCCGCCGCGGCAGCGGAGGCGTCCGCGGCAGCGGAGGCTAGTGACGCCTCCGGCGTCGGGGAAGGGGAGACCGATTCTCCGGAGGAGGAGTAAGGCGTATTGGCATATGCCTGTATGCTGAAAAGTTAGTTTTATCCTTGGCGGGTTCTCGCCGTGGCGAATTCCGACGTGTTCGAAGTGTACTTTTCTGTTATGCAACAGAGAAAGAACAGTTCTTAACGTCCCGCAGACGTTCGGCGAGCCCTTCCAAGCCTAAAGAACTTTTCTTGCAAAAAAACGATTTTCAAAACACCCCCGGAGGTAATCGAAAAAATGAAATTATTAAAAAATAAATTCCTCCTCACGGTGTTGGGAATCGCCCTCGCCATCACCGTCAGCGCGACGGTGCTCGCCGTGATGGGCGTAGAGGATCCCGTCAAAAATCTGTTCGGAACCCTGACAGCACCTCTGCGCTGGTGCGCGTCCAAAATCGCTTACGGCATCAAGGGCTTCGGCGTCTATTTCTCGAGCGTCGAGAAACTCTCCGAGGAAAACGCCGAGCTGCGGCGCGAGAACGCCGAGTTGCGTGCCGAGTTGTCCGACGCCCAGGCCGCCGCCAGACAGGACGAGTACCTGCGCGGCTACCTCGGCCTCGATTGGATCGAAAATAACTGGTCGCTCTCCGACGCTACCGTCATCGGGCGCGAGTCGGGCAGCTACCGCACACTCTATACGCTCAACCGCGGCAGCCTGCACGGCATAAAACGCGGTATGCCCGTCGTCACGGTCGAGGGACTGGTCGGGCGCGTCGAGCAGGTCGGACTCGGCTACTGCACCGTCACCTCGGTGCTCGAAACTACCTCCTCCGTCGGCGTCTACGACGCACGCAGCGGCGCGTCCGGCCTGCTCGTCGGCGACCTTAGCCTGCGCGAGGAGGGCAAGTGCAAGGTCACTTACGTCGATATCGACGCCGATATTGAACTCGGCGACCTCATCGTCACCGCCGGAACGGGCAGCATTTACCCCGCCGGGCTCACCGTCGGGCGCGTCACCGCGCTCGAGCCCGACCCGTACAGCCGCACCATGACCGTCATCGTCACCCCCATGGTCGACCTCGACCATATCTCCACCGTGCTTGTCATAACGGATTATTCCATCGTCGCCTACGACAAAAAGCCGTCCGACACTGATAAATCCAGCGCGGGCGGCGCGAAATCCGGCACGTCAGGCGGCGAGGGCGGCGGGGAGGTGTCCCCGTGAGGCGCGGCATACGCAAATATTTCACGCCGACGGCGTCGGTTTTGCGGCGCGTCGGGTTTTTCGGCGCGTGGCTGCTCGCGCTGCTCGTGATACAGTCGACGCTCGCCGTCTCGGAGCGCATGGCGGGCGCGCTTCCGGCGCTGGTTCCGGTCGCCGTCGCGGCGCTCGGCTTCTTCGACTCGGAAAAAACGGGCGCCATCGCGGGCGTCGCCGCCGGCTGGGCGCTGGACGCCTGGGGCGGCTCGCGAATTTTCCTCATGCCGCTGGTCTGCTTTGCCGTCGGCTACCTCTGCGGCTGGGCGGCCGGACGACTGCTCCCGCGCGGCGTGATACCGTTCGGCGTCTGCCTCGGCGGCGTGGCGGTGCTCATGGTGCCGCTGACCGCGGTCTATGCCGCCGTCAATTACAGCGGCCTGCGCGTCGGGGCGCTGATTGTCCACACTCTGCTGCCTGTGCTCGGGCGGACGCTGCTGTGGGGCATCCCGGTCGCGCTCACGACGCGGCTGATCGTCCGTCGCGTACGGAGATCAGATAAAGAGAAAGGTGAAAAAGATGTTAACAAGGCGTAAAATTCACATGCCACAGCCGTTTACCGAACGCGCACGCAGGTGCTTCTCGGTCATCGGCCTCGCGCTGACTGCCATGATGCTGCTCTACATCGGCGCGCAGTACCTCGCGATGATAATAATGAAGCGTTACCTCATGGACTACCTCAGCCCGCAGTGGATGGCCTGGATACTGTCCTTTGTGCCGCTGTATCTTATCGGCGTACCGACATTTGCCCTGATTGTGCGGCGGATTCCGGTCGAATTTCCGCCCGAGCGCAAAAAAATGAGCGTCGGGGCGTGGTTCGTGACGCTCATCATGTGTTTCGGCGTCATGTACATCGGGGCGTACGTCGGCAACATGGTCATGGCGCTTGTCAACGCGGCGACGGGCAACGACGCGCAGAATACGCTGAGCGAGCTGCTTCAGCAGTCGAGCCCGCTGATAAACCTCGCGGTGACGGTAGTTATCGCGCCGATAGCGGAGGAGATGATTTTCCGCCGCGCCATCATCAATCGCACGCTGCCCTACGGCGAGCGGACGTCGATAATTTTCTCGGCACTGATGTTCGGCCTGTTCCACGGCAACCTCTACCAGTTTTTCTACGCCTTCGGGCTTGGGATGCTGCTGGCCTTCATCTACGTGCGGACGAGCCGGGTGTGGTATACCATTCCGCTGCACATGGCCATCAATCTTGTCGGCGGCGTGATTGCGCCCTTCCTTCTTAGCAAGGTTGACCTTGACAAACTAACCTCGCTTGCCGAGCGCATAAACGCGGCGGCGGGCAACGTGAGTGCGTCGGTGCTCGAGGGCATGACGCCTTCTGAGGCCGGATGGATAATGC
>CAVIBA010000007.1:0-11322 GCA_963640785.1 Bulleidia sp. | reverse complement strand
TGGGCTTTACAGTCTTTTCTACTCCGGAATCTCGATAGCGGGCGTGGTGCTGCTGATTGTCAAGCGCAAGAAGTTCTTCCTCAAGCCGACAGGCGAGCGCGAGATTCCGCGGTCGAACATCGGGTCGGTTGTATACTACAATGTAGGCGTTTTCGCGGCGATAGTGGGGGGATTGGTGTTGATGGTACTATCGCTGAGGTGAGAGGGTGTGTGTGCTATTGCTATCAATGAAGTGCGGCAGCACTTCATTGATGTTGCTCGTATGCATTAATTGAAGCTTAAGATTGCGGTTCCCGCAGGTGACGACCTGCGGGAACCGCTTTTTTATATTATAAGGAAAGCGGTCTCCGCAGGCCACACCCGCGGAAACCGCAAAATCGCTTTAACAAGCGCACGGGCATATGCAACTAGCCCACCACCCTGTACCTTACACTCGGCCTCCCGCCGGTCTCGTAGTCCATCTCGCTCTCAGCGCGGCCGGACTCGACAAGATAGTTCATGTACCGCCGCACCGTCACGACCGTCAGGCCGACCGCCGCCGCGATTTCGTCGCCGGTGTACCACTCGCCGGGGTGCGCGCCGAGATGGTCGCTGATGAGGTGCAGAGTCCGCTCCTGAATGCCCTTCTGTGGGGCGTCGGCGGGCTGACGACGCGCCGCGTCAACGATAAAATCGATGCTCTGCTGGTTCAGCGTCCCCACGTCCCTCATCGCCGCGTGCTTGGACGCGAATTTGTCCAGCGCCGCCGAAAACCGCTCGAAGGTGAACGGCTTGACAAGATAGTCCACAATCCCCAGATGCAGCGCCTCCTCGAGCGCGTCGCGACCGTTCGCCGCCGTCACCATTATCGCCTCGACGGGTATGTTGCGGCTGCGTATCTGCCGCAGCGTCTCAAAGCCATCCATGCGCGGCATGTAGACGTCCAGTATCACAAGATCTGCCGCGTTTGCGCTCAGAAATTCCAGCGCGCCGTGGCCGTCCCGGCACCGCCCGACGACCTCGAACCCCCGGTTCCTGATGACGTATTGCTCGTTTATCATGGCGACCATCGGGTCGTCCTCAACTATCAGAACTCTGTACATTGCTATCCTCCTTGCCTGTGAAGCTGACCGTGAAGCAGGTGCCAACGCCCGGCTGCGACTCGACCGTTATGCTCCCGCCCGATTGCTCGACCATCTGGCGCACGTGGTACAGTCCCGTCCCACGCCCCTCGCCCTTGGTCGAGTAGCCGTTTTCGAATATGCGCTCGAGATTCTCCGGCGCGATGCCGCCGCCCGTGTCGTCGACGGTGATGAGCAGCGCGCCCGGCTTCGAGAATATGCCGAACAGCAGCTCGCGCGGCGCGTCGTAGTCGGGGCGGTCGTTCATTGCATCGAAGGCGTTGTCGAGCAGGTTGCCGATGACAGTCACCAGCAGCCCCGACGGCAGCCGCAGGTCGGAGGGCGAGTAACGACAGCCCTCGCGCAGCGTGAAGCGCACGTTGAGCTCGGACGCCCGCGCCGTCTTGCCGATGAGAAGCGCCGCGACCGCAGGCTCGCTCACAGCGCTCATGATCCGGCTGATCGCCGACCGCTCGAGCACGGTTATATTCTGAATGTATGACGTCGCCTTGTCGTACATGCCCATCTCGATGAGGCCGAGAATGACATGCAGCTTGTTGGTGAAATCGTGGTTGTTGGCGCGCATGGAGTCGACGAGGTAACGCGTCCCCGCAAGATCCTCCATCAGGCGCGTGTACTCGGCGCGGTCGCGCAGTATGCCGACGGCGCCCGCCATCGTCTCGCCGTCCATGACGGGAATGCTGTCGAGCAGTATGTCGGTGCCGCCCTCGCCGAGGTCGGGGTGACCGCCCGAGCGCTTTTCACCGTCGCGCAGCGTGTCGGCGAGCGCACTGTGACCGAGCGCACCGCCCGCCACGTTGCAAAGCAGCTCGCCCGTCAGCGAGCGTCCGGCCGCCCCGGCGGCCGCGCCGGTGTCTTTTTGCGCCCCGCCGAGCATGCGGCAGGCGGCGCGGTTGGCGAACTGCACCCGCCCCTCGCTGTCGACAGCGACGATGCCCTCGTCAAGCGACTCGAGGATATTGTCGCGCGTTTTGAACATGGAGGTAAAGACGTCGGGCTCGTAGCCGAGCAGACCGCGCTTTATGCGTCCGGACATGCGCGCGCAGACGATGAGCTCAACCAGCACCGCCGCAAGCGTGATGGCGGCGAAGATGAGCAGTGTCTGATAGGTTTCGCTGTGGACGTTCTCCATGAGCATAATGGCCATGACGACGCCGGCCTCGCGCCCGTCCGCGTCGTGAATGACGGCGTAGGCGCGCCGCTGACGACCCGAGGGACCGTTCTCGTCGGTGGCATAGAAGCCGTTTGTGGCGTCGAGGGCGGGGAGGTTGCCGTCGTACAACGTGCCGATGAGGCTGTGGTTGGAGTGGTACAGCCGCACGCGGTCGCGCCCGACGACGGAGATGACGTCGATGTCGCTCAGCGACTCCTTAAGCGAGTCGAGGTAGCCCGCGAGGGTGTCGTTCGGCGTGTCGGAGGACACCGCCTCAACGAGCAGCGGCGAGCGCGCGACGGCCTCGGCGACGTTGCGCAGGTTGCGGTCACGCTTACGCGTTTCACCGCGTATACTGACCAGCGTCCCCGCGACGCCGAGGAACAGCGCGAGCGTGACGATCAGGATTATCTGTGTGCGGAAGAACATCCGCTGTATGCTTTTGATGGTTGTTCTGCGGCTCATGTGCGCCTCCTGTGGGGGTGATGGTTATATTTTATCACAAGAGAGGGGAGAGTGCAATAGCCCGCACCTCACCCGCGCCGGGGAGTCTTCAGCTTATACAGCTCCTCCGTCGCGAGGCGGGTCTTGGCGACGACGTCGCGGCCGTCGGTCGGAAAGCAGTAGTACAGCGCGCGGCTGTCGCCGATGCAGATCATGTCGCCGAGCTCGTACCAGAAATAGTCCGAGTAGAGACTGTATGAGTCTGCGGGCGCAAGCCGGACGTCCAGCTTGCCGTCGCAACCCGTCAGGTGGAAGCCCTCCACACTGTGACGCAGCCGCCCCTTCCCTACCCGGTATATGCACCGCGTGTCAACCATCACGCAGATGTCGACCGGCACGTCGAGAGCGTACGTCCCCGCCTCGAGCTCGCGCCGCACGCACTCGCGCTCCCAGGCGTACCAATCCGGCACGTGGTCAAATATCTTAGGCGCGACGGGCACTACGGGTGTGACAGGGACGGCGGACACGGCGCGGGCGTCGGACGCGACGCTGGCGCCGGGCACGCCCTCCGCGGCCCCGTCTATGTAGCGCAGGTGGCCGAGCTCGGTCAGCTCCCAACGCCGACCGCAGGCGCCGCAGGACAGCTCCGTCCCCGCGCCCTTCATCTGCCCCTCCGCACCGCAGACGGGGCACTTATACAGCACGCGGTTGAGTCCGTCGGCGCGGAACGGCTCGCTTATCTCGACGCCCGACTCCTGCTGCCAGCGGAAATTGTCGAAGGTAAACTGCTCGCGCAGTATGGCGTTGAGCTCGGCGACGCTCCTCGAGGCGATGTCCTCGGGCGAGAGCAGATAGTCGACGCGCGCGCTGACGTCCGTGCGCCGCAGCTGGAGGTTGTTATAGAGCGGGTCGCGGGCGAACGCGCCGAACGTCCTGATCATGACGACGGGCACGCGCAGCAGCTTGAGGCACTGACCGAGCGAGTCAGGCAGCGGTGTCGCGGTACCGTCGAAGGAGTAGCTCGCCTCGGGGTACATGAGGATGGAGCTATGCAGCTTGCGGACGGTGTACATCATATCGCGCACGAGCGTGATGTCGGACATGAACTTGCGGGTCGGTATGCAGCCGAGCCGACGCATCAGCCACCGCTTACCGACGAAGCCGTCCGAGGTGCAGACGATATTAAACGGGCGCGGGTAGAGGATTTTATAGGCGATTTTGAGGTCAATGAAGCTGGAATGGTTCATGAGTATGAGCGCGGGCTCGTGCGGGTCGAGCTTTTCCATGCCATGCCCGGTGTAGCTGAAGTGCACTGCGCGCAGAGCGGGCTCGGAGACGGCTCGGACGAGCGTCCGGAAGAACATGCCCGGCTTACGCGGGCGGAGGTGTATTTCCGGCGGGATAGCGAGCACGTCCTCCAGCGGCAGGTCACGGACTTTTATTTTCATATGCTTTCGCTCCTGAGGGTTTTCTTATATTGTAACATGTTTTTGGGAAAAGTCAACAATGTGGGGAGGGGGTGAGGCGTATTGCATATGCCTGTATGCTTTTTAAGAAAAGTTCTTTGGCCTTGGCGGGCGGTCGCCATGAAGAATTCCGACGTTCGGCGAGCCTTTCCAAGACCAAAGAACTATTTTTAATAAAAAAAGCGGCTCCCGCCGAGCACCCCGGCGGAAACCGCAAATTTAAAATTCATTAAAACAGCGCATGGGCAACATCAACGAAGTGCTGCCGCACTTCATTGATAGCAATACGCCCACACCTCACCCCCGGTCTATGGTTATGACCGTCTCAAACCTCCTGTCGATCCTCCGCAGCTCGGCTGTCACGGCGGCGCGGATTTCGTCGTCGGTCAGCGGCACCTCGAAGGGCACCGCGATGTCGAAAATCAGGTTCGAATGCGTCCGCCCCGCGACGTAACGGAAGTCGTGTATGCATAGCCGCGGGTCGACGGCCTCGGCCGCCGCCAGCGCGTGCGCGCGCAGCTCGGTTACACGCAGGTCGTCCGTCACAATCGGGTCCATGTGGATCACCGCCTCGATGCCGAGCTCGCCCGAAATGTGCCGCTCGATGTTGTCAATCATGTCGTGCAGCACGAATATGTCCTCGCGGCCGTCAACCTCGACGTGCAGAGACGCTATCGTCCGCCCGGGACCGTAGCTGTGCACCACAAGGTCGTGTATCCCCAGCGCGCCGGGGTACTCGCCTACCACGCGCCGGATGCCCGCGATCACGTCGTCGGACGGCGCTTCGCCGAGAATTGAGTTCTTGGTCTCGTTCAGAATCTTGACGCCCGCCCACATTATGAGCAGCGAGACAACAAGCCCCATCACGGCGTCCACCCACACCCAGCCGAACGCGACGTAAAGCACCGTCCCGGCGAGCACCGCCGTCGTCGAGAGCGCGTCCGAGAAGGCGTCCGCCGCCGTCGCGCGCAGGACGGACGAGTCAATGCGCCGCCCGAGCCGCCGGTTGAACAGCCCAAGCCACAGCTTGCCTCCGATCGCCGCCGCCAGAACGCAGACGGTCACGACCCACCGCTCGCGCGAGGGCGGGTCGGGGAGAATCAGCTTGTCAATCGAGCCGGTGAGCAGCTCAAAGCCCACCAGAAGCACCAGAAATGATACAATCATCGAGGCCACGTACTCAATCCGCGCGTGTCCGAAGGGGTGCGCGCGGTCGGCGGGCTTGGACGAGATGCGGAAGGACACCAGCGAAATTATCTGCGAGCCGGCGTCGGAAAGGTTGTTGAAGGCGTCGGCGGTGATTGAAATCGCGCCGGCGAGCGTTCCGACCGTCAGCTTGCCCGCAAAAAGCAGCAGGTTGGCTATGACGCCGACCACGCTCGCCATGGTGCCGTAGGCGCGGCGCACGTCTGGCGAGGTCACGTTTTTGTAGTCCCGGACGAAAATCCGGCTGAGCAGATCGATCATGTGAAGCCTCTTTTAGTTAACTTTAATCAGAATCGGAAATACAGGAAGGGATTGAACGACGAATCGACGAGGTAGGCGATGCAGATGACGACGGTCACGACGCACATCGCGCCGCTGACGTAGGGGAACATGCGTTTTTTGCCGTACAGCCGCCAGTAGAGCCGCCGCCCGAAGGGCAGCGACGCCGCGACGAGCAGCGCCAGCAGCACCGCGCTGCGGACGATGTCCCAGACGTCGGCCGAGTTGACAAAGCCCGCGCCGCCGCCGAACATGGCCGAAAGGTAATGCGCGCCGCGCGACAGCGTCAGCGTGTCGGCGCTCGAGTCAAAGACGAAGATGAGCCAGCCTATAACTATGAAGAAGATCGCGTAGATATGCTGCAGGACGGCGGGCAATTTCTCGATGAATTTCCCCAAAAACGCCTTCTCTACTATCAGTAGAATGGCATAATAAAGCCCCCAAAGCACGAAATTCCAGCTCGCGCCATGCCACAGACCCGTCAGCATCCAGACAGCGAGCAGATTGAGGTACATGCGTCCCGTTCCGCGGCGGTTGCCGCCAAGCGGGATATAGACGTACTCGCGGAACCAGCTAGAAAGCGACATATGCCAGCGCCGCCAGAAGTCGGTTATGCTTTTGGAAATATAGGGATAATTGAAGTTCTCAAGGAAGGTAAATCCGAACATTTTGCCAAGTCCAATGGCCATATCGGAGTAGCCGGAGAAGTCGAAATAGAGTTGGAAGGCGTAGCAGACGATGCCGAACCACGCGCCGACGGTTGTCAGCTCGCTCTCGGGCAGCGAGGAGAAGTAGCTCCACAGCTCACCCGCCGTGTTGCCGAGCAGCACCTTTTTGGCGAGTCCCGCCGTGAAGGTACGCACGCCGCTCGCGACGAGCAGCACCGACTGTTCGCGCTCGCGCAGCTGGTCGTCGACGTCGCGATAGCGGACGATGGGCCCTGCGATGAGCTGCGGGAAGAGCGTGACGTAAGCGCCGAAGCTGACGGGGTCGCGCTGCGCGCGGACGTCGCCGCGGTAAACGTCGATGACATAGGACAGCGCCTGGAAGGTGTAGAACGAGATGCCGATGGGCAGTCCGAGGCCGAGCGGCTGGAGGCCGCCGAGGCCGGGGATGAGGCGGATATTTTCGATGACGAAGTCAGCGTACTTAAAGAAGCCGAGCAACCCGAGGTTTATGACGATAGCCCAGACGAGGCAGCGCCGCGCGCCGGGGGTATCTTTTTTCTTCTCGACGAGCCAGCCGCAAATATAATCGACGGCGATGGTAAAGGCCATGAGGAAGACGTAAACCGGCTCGCCCCACCCATAGAAAATGAGGCTGACGACCAGCAGCACGAGGTTCCGCCACCGCATGGGGCAAAGAAAGTACACCGGCACGGTGACGAGCATGAACAGGAATATAAATTCCAGGGATGAGAACAGCATGTGACTCCTTTCGGGTGAGATGGACGTATTGCATATGTCCGTATGCGTTAATTGAATTTTAAGTTTGCGGTTCTCGCCGATACGCTCGGCGGGGACCGCTTTTTTGATGAATAAGTTCTTTGGCCTTGGCAGGCTCTCGCCGTGGAGGCCACCGACGGTGGAGAAGTGTACTTTTCTGCTCGCGGCAGAAAAGTACAGTTCTTAACGTCCCGCAGACGTTATGGCGAGTCCCTGCCAAGGCCAAAGAACCCTTCTTAACAGCATATGGGCATATGCAATAGCCCACACTCACCCCCAATATTTGCGATCCAAACTCCTCAACTGTATCGCCTCGGCGATGTGGGGCGCGCGGATGACGTTGCTGCGGCTCATGTCCGCTATCGTCCGCGCAACGCGGAGAACACGGTCGTAGCCGCGCGCGGAAAGACCGAGATTGTCGTATGCATTGCGCAGCAGCTTGTCCGCCTCGGTGTCCGTGACGCAGAACTGCCGGATGCCCGCCGGGTCGAGCTTCGCGTTGCATTCGAACGCACCGTAGCTGCGCCGCCGCGCAAATTCACGCGCCTGCAACACGCGCGCGCGTATGTCGGCCGAGGATTCCTCCGGGTCTGTCCTCGATATCTCGTCATAGCTCAGCGCCAGCATCTCAACCTGCACGTCCATGCGGTCGAGCAACGGGCCGCTTATGCGGGATATGTATCGCCGCACCTCCAGCGGGTGACAGGTGCAGGAGTGCGTCGGGTCGCCGTAGTGACCGCAGCGGCAGGGGTTCATCGCCCCCACCAGCATGAATGAGCAGGGGAACGTCACCCGCCCGCTCGTCCGCGTGATGGTCACTATCCTGTCCTCGAGCGGCTGACGCAGCGCGTCCGTTACCTGCCGCGGGAACTCGGGCAGCTCGTCGAGAAACAGCACGCCGTTGTGCGCTAGCGAGATCTCGCCCGGCCGCGGATACGTCCCGCCGCCCACCAGACTTACCGCCGACATGGTGTGGTGCGGCGAACGGAAGGGGCGAGTCCGAAGCAGCGACTGCCCGCGGGCCAGCACACCAGCGGCTGAGTGAATTTTGGTGGTTTCGATGGCCTCCGCGAAGGTCAGCGGCGGCAGAATACCCGGCAGACGCCGCGCAACCATGGACTTGCCCGTACCGGGCTGGCCGATTAGAAGTATATTATGGCCGCCCGCCGCCGCTATCTCCATGGCGCGGCGCGCCATATACTGACCGTGAACGTCCGAGAAGTCGGGCTCGCCCTCGGGCGGGACGACCGCCTCGAACGGACGCCGCTCCACCGGCGTGAGAACGCGCTTGCCGTTGAGGTGCGCGACCAGCTCGCGCACGTTGCTGACGGCGTAGACGGTGATGTCGTCGACGGTGGCCGCCTCCTCGGCGTTGACGGTCGGCGCGTAAAACTCGCGCAGTCCGGCGTCGCGCGCGGCAGTGCACATGCTCAGCACCCCGCGCACCGGCAGCACCATGCCCGAGAGCGACAGCTCGCCCACAAAGCAGCTCCCGCTGAGGTCGACGCCAGGTTTCAGCGCGCCGATGTTGCGCAGAACTCCGAGCAGAATGGGCAGGTCGAAGCAGGAGCCCTCCTTGCGTCGGTCGGCGGGCGCGAGGTTGACCGTCACCGCCGTGTCCGGGAAGGGCCAGCCGCTGTTCTGGCAGGCCGCGCGCACGCGCTCCCGAGCCTCCTTGACGGCGGCGTCCGGCAGGCCGACCAGCTCAAACGATGTCATACGCTCCGGGCAGTCACATTCCGCTGTGACAACGTAGCCGTCTATTCCGAGCAGTCCCGCG
Source organism: Bulleidia sp. (assembly GCA_963640785.1). Taxonomy (GTDB): domain Bacteria; phylum Bacillota; class Clostridia; order Oscillospirales; family CAG-272; genus UMGS1002. Next base: position 2,428 of record CAVIBA010000007.1, on the reverse strand, counting down.
CCGCATACAGTTGATAGCATTATCGTCCCTCCGTTTTTTTGCGATATATAGTACAGTATACCACACAACTCCGCCGATTTCAACAACCGCGATGAATTTTAGCACAATTAAAGAAAAAATCTCCGCCCGGCGCCGGAAAAATCAAAAAAACTATTGCAATATCCGCGTTTTTGTAGTACAATATAATGTAGCTATGAGCTGTGCGCCGCCGGCGCATGGGAATTTGAATAAAATATACGTTATTTGGAGGTATATTTATGGTAACAGCAGGCGATTTCAGAAACGGCATCACGTTCGAGATGGACGGCGGCGTCTTTCAGGTGATCGAATTCCAGCACGTCAAGCCCGGCAAGGGCGCGGCTTTCGTGCGTACAAAGATCAAGAACGTCATCACCGGCGCGGTGATTGAGCGTTCCTTCTCGCCCACAGACAAGTTCGAGAGCGCTTTCATCGACCGCAAGGACATGCAGTACTCCTACACCGACGGCGATCTCTACTACTTCATGGATCTCGAAACCTACGAGCAGCTGCCCCTCAATGCAGACAAGCTGCCGGACAACTTCAAGTTTGTCAAGGAAGAGATGATCTGCAAGATCATTTCCTACAAGGGCAACGTCTTCAGCGTTGAGCCCCCCACATTTGTCGACCTCGAGGTCACGGACACCGACCCCGGCTTCGCCGGCAACACCGCCACCAACACTCTCAAGCCCGCAACGCTCGAGACCGGCGCTGTCATCAAGGTTCCGCTGTTCATCAACCCCGGCGACAAAATAAAGATAGACACCCGCACGGGCGAGTATCTGTCCCGCGCATAAGCGCATAAATTTTACGAAAGGAACAAAGAACAATGACGATTAACGAAAAAGCTATCTACCTCAAGGGTCTTGCCGACGGTCTGAACTACGACCGCGAGAGCGCCGAGGGCAAGCTGATTGCCGCTCTGATCGACCTGACTTCCGATATGGCCAAAAAGCTGGAGGAGGTTGACGACGACGTTGAGTATCTGAACGACTACATCGAGGAGATCGACGAGGATCTGGGCGACGTTGAGGAGTACCTCTACGGCGACGACGAGTGCGACTGCTGCGACTGCGACGACGAGGACGAGTACGACGACGAATGCGAGTGCGACGGGGACTGCGACTGCTGTGACACCGACTGCTGCGCCATCGAGTGCCCGGCCTGCGGCGAGGTTGTTCACTTCTCCTGCAACACAAAGCTCGAGGATCTCGTCTGCCCCGAGTGCGGCGAGAAGCTGGCGATTCTTGACGAGTTCGAAGACGAGGACAAGGACAAATAATAGGCAGGCGTATTGGCATATGCCTATATGCGATTAAATTGATTTTTGCGGTTCTCGCAGGGAAGCCTGCGGGAGCCGCTTTTTTGTATAAAGAGTTCTTTAGCCGCGGAGGACACGCCGGGACGTCGGTGGGACGTGTTTTAACTGTACTTTTCTGCCGTCGGTGGCCTCCACGGCGAGCCCCCGCCAAGGCCAAAGAACTTTTCTTGCATACAGGCATATGCAATACGCCTACCTCTTTCACGTCCCCCCTCTTGCAATTCCCCTGAAAATATGTTATACTGTAAGCACAATGGCAGAAATATAGGCCCCAGCAAATAATTTGCCGTAAGATAGGAGAATGCTATGAAAAAATTTGTCCTCTTATCGTTGAGCCTTTGCCTCTTGCTGTGCTCGTGTAGCATCGGCGCGAATGACCCGCAGGGCGCAACAACACCGCCCGACGCCGCGCAGTCGGACGTGACTACGTCGCCCAACCCCGCCTCGGTCGAGCCCGACCCCGCCGCGACGTCCGTCTACAACGCGCTGAAAGCCTTCTTTTCGGACAGCTCGGACGGCACGCAGACCGGAAAGCGCGTCGCCGCCGCAGTCGTGCCGAGCGCGTACGACCTTCTCGATGTTTACCGTTATATCGTGTCCGAGGACGCGCACGCGCTTATCAGTCTGCGCGATGAGACCGTCGCGGGCAGCGCCTATAACGACTATCTGAGCAACACTTACACCGCCAAATTCTTCGGTTCCGACGGCAGGAATGAGGATAACTACCTGATCGCCGTCGCCGTGAGGTGCGACAGCTCGCGCGACCGCCACTCCGTGACGGCAACCGCCGACGGAAGCGCCGTCACCGTCTCCGTTCGGGCGGCAGACCCCGCCTCCACCCCGCAGGACGACGGCGGGTACTTCATCTACCTCGTTCCCGTCTCCGGGAGGTACACGGTACAGCAAGTGATCGTCAAATAACCTACAAAACCGGCACCGTCTATTTGCAGTGCCGGTTTTACCTTGCCATCCTCCTCCCGCCATCAACCAAACTACTTTGCCAGTGCAAAAACGGTTTAGCAAATCCCCCGGAAAACGTACAACCGGGGACAAAGCCGTACGTCCGCAAAGGCGCGGTAGAGCGATTCT
>CAVIBA010000006.1:23149-28278 GCA_963640785.1 Bulleidia sp. | reverse complement strand
TTGTACTCTTTTTTGTCGTAGCAAAGTACATGTGTTAGATGTTTGTTTCAAACTTATTGTTTCCTTTTTGTGAGTTATACATGGTCGTAAAGACCTATGAGTGTGTAGCCCGGAAGCTCGAGCGCGAGGTAGAGCAAAAAGCAGAGCAGGTCGTCGCTGCCGCCGTGGAGCACGAGGTAGTGAGTCGAGAAGGCCTCGTCGTAGCGCTGACCGATGGAATCAATGCGGTATATGTTCAGCGACATCGTCTCGGCGGCACGCAGTATGCTGCCGAGCACCGCGCCGTCTGTGACGCTGAAGCTGAATTCAAGATAGTGCGCGTCCCCGGTGCAGGGAAGGCAGGCGCGGCGGGCGAGCAGCGCGTAGCGCGTCGCCTTGTCGCCGTCGCTACTTTCGACATCGCAGGTGCGCAGGATTTTGAGCTCGAGGCGGTCGATTATCGAGTAAAAGCTCATCAGCTTGCCGTCCGAGGTGTTCTCGATGGGGATCATGCAGCCGTCGCTGACGCCGGTGCTTATGTCGTCGCACAGCTCCGAGAAGGAGCGGCAGGCGTGCTCGCGCACGCTCGTCTCACCGTACAGCCGCCGACGCGCCTCGTCCGAATAGGGGTTGCCGACGTACGAGACGAGCGGCGGCGTGTCGTCGCGGCCGAGAAGCCACTCGTCGACGCTTACGCTGCCGCGCAGCAGCACTTCGGCAAAGTCGATTCCCGCGCCGCTGTACTCCTCGAACATGCGCCGGCAGAGCACGGTTCGCGCCGCGGCGTCAAAGCCATCGGCGCGCGTTATGCGCCGCCAGACGTGCGATATGTCCCGCATTGCCGCGGGGCTCGGTAGCTCGGGGAGCGTCAGCTCGCCGACCTCGAGCGCGCGCAGGCGCTCAAGCTCGGCCTCACGTTCACGAATAAACTTCAGATTTGACGCGATAATTTCCTGTTCTGTGACGCCGCTCATGTCAATAGCTGCCGAGCAGCTTGTAGCTGTCGGCGAGGAAGGCGTTGAGCTCCTCCGATTCAAGACGACGGTGCGCCATCAGCGACAGCCTCCAGATGTAGCCCGCCATAAACTCGGAGCGCTCGCTGTTTCCGCCCTCGACGACCTCGCAGAGGTGCGTGTAAAGCGGGGAGGCGGTGTTGAGTATCAGGCTCTGCGGCGCCATGGGAGCCGCGGCCTCGGACTTGGTCATGAACGCATATGCCTTCATGAAGTCGTCCATGCGGCGCTGATCCTCGTTGAGGTTGAGCAGGGCGGGGGCGTCCGAATCCTTGAAGCTCTCAAAGCGAACCTCCAGCTTGTCGTTGCCCGTCACGCGGCGGAACAGGTCGGCAATATCCTTGTTTTCGGTCGCGCTGTCGCCGGTGGTCAGCTTGGAGACGTCGGCGTCGACGCGAACGAAGCGCAGCTTGTCGTAGACCGTCTCGGCGCTCTGTATGAACTGCGCGTCGACGAGGTGATCGAGCACCGCAACCTTGACGCCCTGCGAGGTGTAGAGCGAAATGTACTGCGACTGCTGAGCCGGATCGTTGGTGTAAAAGACGGTGCGAACCTCGTCTTTTTTCTCGGCGGTCTCGGCTGCTTTATCGGCAGCTTCAGCGGCTTCAGCGGTCTCGGCCGGGTTCTCTGCGTTCTCGACGGGTCCTTCGGCCTCGTCGTCAGCCTTTTTGCCGGTGAAATATTCCTCGACGGTTACGCAGCTGCCGTCGGTCAGCTTCATGAGCACCGAGTCCTTGACGCGGTCGAAGAACTTGCGGTCGCGGACGGCGGCGTACTCGATGAATATGCGGATGTCGTTCCAGATTTTCTCGTATTTCTCACGCTCGGTGTTGCAAAGAGCGTTGACCTTGTCAGCAATCTTCTTGACAATGTGCGCCGACACGCGCGAGACGTAGGTGTTGTTTTGCAGGTAGCTGCGCGAGACGTTCAGCGGCAGCTCGGGGCAGTCGATGACGCCGCGGAGCATGATAAGGTACTCGGGCATTATCTCCTTGACGTTGTCCGCCACGAACACCTGATTGTAGTACAGCTTGACCTGACCCTCGAGCGAGTCGTACTCGCTGCGCAGCTTGGGGAAGTAGAGAATGCCCTTGAAGTTGAGCGGGTAGTCGGCGTTGATGTGAATGCTGAAGAGCGGGTCGTTGAAGTCGGAGAACACCTTGTGGTAGAACTCGCGGTACTCCTCCTCGGTGCACTCGGACGGCTTTTTGAGCCAGAGCGGAGTGGTGTCGTTGACGGGCTTGTCCGCGACCTCTTTGCCTTCCTTGTCGTCCTCGGACTCAAGGTATATTTCGTAGGGCATAAAAGCGCAGTACTTCTCGAGCATCGAGCGGATTTTCGCCGCGTCAAGGTACTCGGCCTCGTCCTCGGCAATGTGCATTATAACCGCAGTGCCGCGCGAGGTGCGCTCGGACGGCGAGATTTCATAACTTCCGTCATCGGTGCAGCTCCAGTGCACGGGCTCACCGCCTGCGTAGGACAGCGTGTCGATCTCGACCCTGTCGGCGACCATAAAGCTGGAGTAAAAGCCAAGGCCGAAGTGGCCGATAATGCCGCTGTTCTCCTTGTTGTCCTCGTTGCCGCCTTCGTACTTCTGAATGAACTCGAGCGCGCCGGACAATGCTATCTGGCATATGTAGCGGCGAAGCTCGTCGGCGCTCATGCCGATGCCGTTATCCTCGACGGTCAGCGTCCCGGCCGTCTTGTCGACGCGGACGGTGATTTTGTAGTCGTCACTGCACTCGGCCTGACCGAGCGAGCACAACCGTTTCATTTTTGTAATGGCGTCGGCCGCGTTGGACACTATTTCGCGCAGAAAAATGTCCTTCTCGGAGTACAGCCATCTCTTGATAATGGGGAATATGTGAGCGGTCTCGACCGAGATGCCGCCCTTTTCGGTTATATTGTTTTGTTCAGCCATAAAAAATCAACCTCCTTGACTAAACATAATTTACGTCACTTACGCTTGAATATCCGCTGGAAGAAGCCCGCAACAGAGGAGCCCGCACGTGCGAACGCCTGTCCAACCGCGCGCAGCGCGCGGACGATGAAGTTGTCGTGCTTCTCCTCGTCCGCGACGGGAGCCGTGCTGGACAGATAGTAGTCCTCGAGCGACACCGAAAGTCCGCGACGCTCGAGCTTCATGTTGACAAATCTGCGGATTATCTCGCCCGTCACGACGAAGAAGGGAACGCCGAGTATCATTCCGGCAATGCCGAAATAGCCGCCCATGACGGTGATGGCGCAGAGCACACCGAGCGACGACATGCCAGTCGTCGTTCCGACCAGCTTAGGCAGAACGAAGTTGCCGTCGATCTGCTGAATAAGCACCAGCATTATAACGAACAGCACCAGCTTTTCAGGTGCCGAGATGAACACGATGAAGCCCGCCGGAATTCCGCCGATGAAGGGGCCGAAAACGGGGATTATATTGGTCACGCCTATGATGAAGGCGAGAAGCACGTGGTAGGGCATGCCTGTGGCGCTTAGCAATATCACGCATTCCACCGCGACGAGCAGCGCGTCAAGCAACTGCGCTTTGATGTAGTTGCCGAAGGTGGAGTTGGTGAACTGCACCCAGCCGATAAAGCCGGAATAGCGGCGTTCGGGCAGGATAGCGGTGAGGATTTTCTTGGTCTGCGCCGCAAGCCGCTCCTTTGAGCTCAGGATGTATATCGAAATAAACAGTCCGAACAGCACGTTCTTGACGCCGACCGCGATTGACGAGGCGTAGTTGACGACGTAGCCCGCGATGGTCGAGAAAATGCCGCTCGAGGTGTTGAACAGCTCGCTGACCTTGCGCTGGACGTCGCCTATGTCGATGAACTTGCCCATGTCGCGATTCTCGGAGAGCGAGGAGTTGAGGCTGTATATCAGCTTGTTGACAAAGGTGATCGCCTTGTCAGTGTATGAGCGCAGACTGCGTGCAAAGCTGTTGTAGCTGCTTATCAGCTGCGGGATGACGATGCCGAGTATAGCGGCCAGCACGATGAGGAGTACAAGATATGTACATCCCATGGAAATCGCGCGCTTGCCGCCGCGCGAGCGCATTTTCTTGAACACGCGACGCTCAAACATCACAAGCAGTGGATTGCAGAGATACGCCATCGCCGCGCCGACGATGAGCGGGGCCAGCACCGACAGCGTGTCGGACAGCCACTTCGAGATGGCCGCGCTGTTGATTATGATAATAAACAGCAATGCCAGAACGGCATAAACTGCCACCGAAACAAGTATCAATGTACTGCGCTTGCTTTTCTGCTGTTCGTTGTCCATGTGTTTCTCCTGTATATTTGAGATATAGTATGTATATGCTTACTTCTGCCCCCGGCGTTCCTCTCGGCGGGCGCGAATTTTGTCCGCCAGACGGCGGGCGTGGTGATGAAGTTGAAGACCTTCATGAAAAGGTTGTTCCCCGTTTTTTCGGTCTCGGGGGCTGTGCCTGCGAGGTAATAATCCTCAAGCGAGACCGACATGCCGCGCTTCTCAAGTCTGCGGTTGACCAGTCTGCGGATTATCTCGCCCGCGACGACGAAGAAGGGAACTCCGAGCAGCATTCCGAGTATGCCGAAATAGCCGCCCATGATGGCAATCGCGCAGATAACGCCGAGCGAGGAGATGCCCGTCGAGTTGCTGGCGAGCTTGGGGAAGAGAACGTTGCCGTCAAACTGCTGAATGAGCACTATGAGTATGACATACAGCAATAGCTTCTCCGGCTTACTGATAAACACGATGAACCCGGCCGGAATGCCGCCGAGGAAGGGGCCGAAAACGGGGATAACGTTGGTCACGCCGATGATGAAGGAGAGGAACAGCGTATACGGCAGGCCGCAGACGCTGAACATCGCGAGGCAGATGAAGGCGATGATGATAGCGTCGATAATACGCGACTTGAGATAGCTGCCGAAGGTCTGATTGGTGAAGCCGATCCACTCGAGAAGGCTGTTGTAGCGCTTCTCGGGGAGCGCGGCGGCGAGTATCTTCTTGGTCTGCGCCGAAAGACGCTCCTTCGAGGCGAGGACGTATATCGAGATGAACAGTCCGAACAGCACATTCTTGATTCCGACCGCAATCGAGGAGGCGTAGCTGACTATCGTGCCCGCAACGGTCGAGAAAATGCCGCTCGAGGTGTTGAAC
>CAVIBA010000006.1:6420-23089 GCA_963640785.1 Bulleidia sp. | reverse complement strand
CCGCTCGAGGAGTTGAACAGCTCGCTGACCTTGCGCTGAACCGAGCTGGTGTCAATGTACTTAGAGAAGTCGTCGCTCCCGGCGGATTGATTTATCATGTAAAGCGCCTTGTTGACAAAGGTTATCGCCTTGTTGGTGTAGGACTGAAGATTGCCTGCGAAGCTGTTGTAGCTTCCGATGAGCTGCGGGATGACGATGAGAAGCAGCAGCGTCAGCGCCAGCAGAACCACGGCATATGTACATACAAGCGACAGCGCGCGCCGACCCCTGCACGAGCGCATACGCGCGAAGGCGCGGTTGTCGAACATGTTCAAAATCGGGTTGCAGAGATACGCTATCGCGCCGCCTATGATAAGCGGAGCCAGCACGGAAAAAAAGCTGCCGAGCCACGCAGATATGGCCTCATTGTTTATGATGATGACAAAAAACAGCGCGAGCACGGCGTAGACTGCCACAGATGTTGCAATTATTGTGTTTTTCTTGTTCCACTCGAATTTGTTCATCAGGCAGGCTCCTCCGTCGGCAACAGTACACCACTCTATAAGCATATACATTATTATATATCATCCGGGAACTTTAGTCAATATGTTAGAGATAAAATGAAATTTTTCTTGATTTTTTCGTGCGGTTGTGGTATATTGTATTCAGAGCATACAACAGGGGGGTCTCGCATGGAAAAATTGACGGTTAAGGCTCCGGCAAAGATAAATCTTTATCTTGATGTCGTCGGCCGCCGGGATGACGGCTATCACGACATTCTGAGCATCATGCAGACGGTTTCGCTGTGCGATGAGATAGAGCTCGCGCTCACCAATCGCGGAATAAAGCTCGACTGCGGCGACTCGTCGCTCACGAGCGGCGAGAGCAACCTCGCCTGCCGTGCGGCACGGCTGTTTTTGGACTATACGGGGGCGGACATCGGCGTTGACATGCGCCTGACCAAGCGCATACCCCTGCAGGCCGGGCTCGGCGGCGGGAGCAGCGACGCAGCGGCAGTCCTTCGCGGGCTGAACCGGCTGTGCGGTCGCCCGCTTGACGTTGAGAAGCTGTGCAGGCTCGGCGCGAAGCTCGGCGCGGATGTGCCGTTCTGCGTTGTTGGCGGGTGCGCCTGTGTCGGCGGAATCGGCGAGAGGGTGGAACCGCTGCCCGTGACGCCGCAGTGTACGGTCGTCATATGCTGCCCGACCAAGCGCATAAGCACGCCGTGGGCGTACGGAGAGCTTGACCGCATATACGGCGGCTTTCGCGAAGAGCGGCGGGACGGCGGGCGCTTTCAGAGCATGCGACGCGCGCTTGATACATCACAAACAGATAGCTTCTGTAAATTCACATACAACATATTCGAGGATGTGACCGCCGGACGCGGAGACATACACTCCATACGTCTGACCATGCGCGAGCACGGCGCGGCCTGCGCCATGCTAAGCGGAAGCGGTCCCTCGGTGTTTGGTATATTTGATAACAAGCGGCAGGCGCACCTATGCGCTGGAGCACTCGCGGCGTCGTGGGACGCCGTGCATGTGTGCGTTCCGACCGCAGCAAATGATATATAAAGGAAAGGTAATTGCAATGTCTGAAATTTACAATGGTCGCGGCAATGAAAGTCTGTACGACGACTACATGGACTTTATCAACTACGTTTTCGGCTTCAACGGCAACAGCCAGGATTTCCGCAAGCTGCTGCCCAAGCTCTACCGGCGTGAGGATCGCCCGGTTGAGAGCTCGTACGTTACGCTTGAGGACGGCAAACTGAGAGCCGCCATCGGCGCGTTCGACCACACGCTGTCGGTCTGTGGTGTTGAGCTGCCCTGCCGCGGAATCGGAAACGTCGCGGTGCACCCGTACCACCGCTCACGCGGCTTTATGCGCGTACTCATGAACATGTCCGTCGACGACATGATCTCCGACGGAATAGTGCTCTCCGAACTCGGCGGACGCCGCCAGCGCTACAACTATTTCTCCTACGAGAAGACCGGTACGGCGTATCATTTCACCGTCAACTCGGACAACATCCGGCACTGCTTCGGCAAGGATCACGCGGCCGCTCACACAGTCGAGCTTCGCAGGCTCTGCGCGGAGGACAGTGAGCTTCTCGAGGAAATCGGTAATCTGATAGCATCACAATTATACAATATGTGCCGACATACGGATAAAATGTACGATATTGTGACATCGTGGGGCTGTAACATTTACGCCGTGATGAAGGCGGGCAGATTTGCGGGGTACGTCGTCGGTTCGTCGAAATCCGTGAACGAGATTATACTTTGCGATCCCGATGACTTCATCAACACCATCGTCGTGCTGTACGACATGATCGGCGCGTCCTTCAGTGTGACGCTGCCGCCCTTCTATCCGGAGTACATCCGCCAGCTCTACCACGTCTGCGAGGGCTACGAGATTGTGACTGACAAGAGCTTTTCCGTGCTCAACTACCGCGTTGTCATTGAGGCGTTCGCAAAGCTCAAACTGACCTACACCGCCGTCCCCGACGGCGCGCTGACTCTGTTCGTGCACGGCCGCGCCGGTGACGAAAAGCTGCGCATCGCGGTCGAGAACGGCGAGGTGTCCGTCACCGAATACGAGGGCGAATGCGAGCTCGAGCTCGGGCATATAGACGCGATGAACATGCTGTTCTCGCCCATCTGCCCCGGCCGTGACGCGCTCTCCGATTTCGCGCGTCTGCTTCTCCCGCTCCCCATCTGGCTGTACTACGCCGACGCGGTCTGAGGCTCCGGGAGGCAAGTGTGATAAACTTCAGCAAATGTCTCTACACCCTGCTCGATCAGAGCTTTGAGTTCAGCATGACGGTAAAGGTGATACTCATGGTGGTGCTGATGCTGTCCTGCGCCGCGATTGCGTACCTCTGCGGCAGTGTGAACAGCGCGGTCATCATTTCAAAGCTGCTCTACCACGACGATATACGCAAGCGAGGCAGCGGCAACGCGGGCGCTACCAACATGCTCCGTACCTACGGCAAGGTCGCGGCCGGGCTTACGCTGCTCGGCGATATGATTAAATGCGCAGCGGCGGTTATCATCGGCTCGCTGCTGTGGGTCGACGGCGCGTATATCGCGGGTGTTTTCTGCGTCATCGGACACGTTTTCCCGTGCTGGCACGGCTTCCGTGGCGGCAAGGGCGTGGCGGTCACGGCCATGGTCGTGGTGCTGACCAGCCCGATAGTTTTTGTGATACTGCTCGCAGTTTTCTTGCTTGTGCTCATCGGGACGAAGTACGTCTCGCTGGCGTCCATCATGGCGGCGCTGCTTTATCCGGTCTTTATGTCGTCGTGGAACACGGTCGTGCACGACGAGGGCAACCTCAACGTCGTGATGGCATTTTTGCAGACGGCCATAATACTTGTCATGCACCGCGAGAACATCAAGCGCCTGCTGAACCAGACCGAGCCGAAAATCTCATGGCATCTCAGCCGCAAGTCGAAGGACGCCGAGGCGCAGGATGACGAGGCGCAGGCCCCGGCTACGCCCGACGAGGACATGATGCCTCACTACGTCGAGCGCAAGAAAAAGAAAAAGGGCAAAAAGGGTAAAAGATAATGGAAAAAGATCAGCGTCCGGCGGGTACAGCGCTCGCCGGACTGATACTTACGGCGGCAGAGAAGGGCGCGCTGCGGCGCGCGGTGCTCTCAAAGCCGCAGGACGTCGGCGTCAGGCGCGCCGAGCTTCGTCCGGTGACGCTCTCGCGCGGCCGCGCGCTTCAGTTTGAGCTGTTCACGGCGGACAACAAGGCCTATCAGCGCAACATCATGCTCCCGGCGGACGCCGCCGGGCTTGAGATCATCATAGCGGGTTACCGTCAGATAAACGTCATGACCGCGGTCGGCGACTGCGAGTACCGCAGCTCAAAGTCCGGCAACTCGGTGCTGCTCGGCGGCGACAAGCTGGCCGCGGCGCTCGACGGCTGCGAGAGGTGCGAGTCTGCGACAGAGACGAACGACCGCCGCAAGGCGCACATACTCACGGGCGACGAGCCGTTTCTGAAGCTGCTCGGAGTGAGCGATGCGAATGGGCGGGTGTACGACAAAAAACAGTCCAAGTTCAGGCAGATAAACAAGTTTCTCGAGCACATAAAGCAGATCGAGCGCTGCCTGCCCGCTGACAGCATACGCATATGCGATCTGTGCTGCGGAAAAAGCTACCTTTCCTTCGCAGTTTACCACTATTTCAGACATATACGAGGCATGTCGGTCAGCATGACGGGCGTGGATCACAAGCCCGACGTCATAGAATACTGCTCACAAACCGCTAAAAAGCTCGGCTTTGACGGCCTTGAATTTTTATGCGGTGACATCAATGACTACCAAACAAACGAGCTCCCGCAGCTCGTGATTTCACTCCACGCCTGCGATACGGCGACCGACATAGTGCTCCATAAGGCGGCGGAATGGCATACGCCCGTCATACTCTCGACGCCCTGCTGCCACCACGAGCTGAACCATACGCTGTCCTGTCCCGAGCTTGATTTCATCGCAGGCTACTCCATGCTGCGTCAGAAGCTGTGCGACGCGGCGACGGACGCGCTGCGTCTGTGCCTGCTCGAGTCGCAGGGCTACGAGACGGCGGCGCTCGAGCTCATCGACCCCGAGGAGACACCCAAAAACATCATGCTCCGCGCGATACTGCGCCGCGACTTCGACCCGTCAGGCTCCGAGGCGGCCGCGCTTCGCCGCCGCTACGAGACCGCCCGCGCGTTTCTTCTTCAGAAGTGAGGGAGGACGGCATCACTACGGCTTCAATCAGCGGCCACGGCTGCAAGCAATAATAAATCCCCCGCTTTCCGCATTCGCGGAAAGCGGGGGGTATGTTTTTATGGCGTATCAGTCAAAATATCCGAGCCTATAGAGCAGTTCTGCGATGAGAACCGCGCCGCCTGCGGCGCCGCGGAGCGTGTTGTGCGAAAGCCCGACAAACTTGTAATCAAACATGGTGTCGGGGCGCAGACGTCCGGCGCAGACGCCCATGCCGCCGTAAATGTCGCGGTCAAGATGGCACTGCGGACGATTGTCCTCCTCAAAATATGTGATAAACTGACGGGGTGCGTGCGGGAGCTCCAGCTCCTGCGGCAGGCCGCGGAAGTTCTTCCACGCGTCGAGTATCTGCTCGCGGGTCGGGGTGTTCTCAAAGCTGACAAAGACCGCCGCGGTGTGCCCGTTGGTGACAGGAACGCGGATGCACTGCGTTGTGATGAGCGGGGCGTCGGCCTTTACAATCGCGCCGTCCTCGACGCGCCCCCAGACGCGGAGCGGCTCCTGTTCGCTCTTTTCCTCCTCGCCGCCGATGAAGGGAATGATGTTGTCCTGCATTTCGGGCCACTCGCGGAACGTTTTGCCCGCGCCGGAGATGGCCTGATATGTCGTCACGACGACCTTTGTAGGCTTGAAGCCGAGCAGCGGCGTCAGCATGGGGACGTAGGACTGAATCGAGCAGTTGGGCTTGACGGCGATGAAGCCGCGTCGCGTGCCGAGACGTTCGCGCTGAGCCTTGATAACCTCGAGGTGCTGCGGGTTAATTTCGGGGATGACCATGGGCACGTCGGGAGTCCAGCGGTTGGCCGAGTTGTTGGAAACGACCGGAATTTCCGCCTTGGCGTAGCGCTCCTCGAGCGCCTTGATTTCGTCCTTTTTCATGTCGACGGCGCAGAACACAATGTCGACAAGAGTTTTCATCGTGTCGACGTCGGCCGCGTCGATGACCTTCATGCCGCGGGCGTACTCGGGCATGGGAATGTCCAGCTTCCAGCGGCCGCCGAGCGCCTCCTCATATGTCTTGCCCGCCGACCGTGCCGAAGCCGCAAGGGCGGTGACTTCGAAATAGGGGTGATTTTCAAGCAGTGTCAGAAATCTCTGACCTACCATTCCGGTGGCGCCTATGACGCCGACTCTGAGTTTGTTCATTATCGTTGTCCTCTTTATGTGGAAATTTTGCGGTGCGGGACGCCCGCATGAGGTTAGCTGACTTCAGCAATTATAATACTGATATGATAACACATTATCACGCTAAAGTCAATATTGAAATGAGACAATTATTCCTTGGCTATGAAGCGCTGATATATGTCATTCTTTGAAACTCCGCGGTCGTGCGCCACCGCCTTGACGGCGGACTTGCGGTCAAGCCCGCTGCTTATATAGTATTCAAAGTGCTCGTCGATGGTCATATCCTGCCAGAAGCAGTCTTCCGCGGCGGCGTCCGCGCCCGCGAGCACGAGGACGTACTCGCCGCGCGGCTCGTTCTGCCCGTAATACGCGACCGCCTCGCCGAGCGTCATGCGCAGAACCTGCTCGTTCAGCTTGGTCAGCTCGCGGCAGAGCGCGACACGGCGTCCTTCACCGAACTCGCGGCAAAGGTCGCCGAGCGTTGTGCGCAGTTTGTGCGGCGCTTCGTGGAAAATGAGCGTGCGCTGCTCACCGCGCAGCGCCTCGAGACGGCGACGTCGCTCAGCGCGTCCGACCGGCAGAAAGCCCTCGAAGCAGAACCGCGCCGTCGGCAGTCCCGACGCGGCCAGCGCGCAGACTGCGGCGCAGGCTCCCGGTACGGGAATGACGTCCACTCCCGCCTCGGCGCACAGGCGCACAATATCCTCGCCTGGGTCGCTGATGCCGGGGGTGCCCGCGTCCGTAATCAGCGCGCAGGACTCGCCCGACTGCATTTTCGCGACCAGCTCCGACCCGCGCTCGCGCTTGTTGTGCTCGTAGTAGGAGAACAGCGGTTTTGAAATGCCGAAATGCGTAAGCAGGCGCAGTGAATTGCGCGTGTCCTCAGCGGCGATGAAGTCCACCTCGGAGAGCACCTTCAGCCCCCGCTCGGACATGTCCGCAAGGTTGCCTATCGGCGTTGCGACAAGGTAGAGACACCCGCGGCGCGTTTCGTTCTTTCCGGAACGTCCGGACATATTTGTTTCTGACATCAATAACCGCCTTTCCCGGTGCACCGTCCGGCGCATCGGCGAATATACTTTATATGTAGCTTAAGGCATCGCCGCGCAATGCCTGAATGGCGCGGTGAAGCCACATGGGCGCGCCGCGGCGTCGCCTTCAATCATGGAGAGGTGCATATGGCCATAAAAATTTACATAGACCAGGGTCACAACCCGGTCAACCCCAACGCAGGCGCTGAGGGCAACGGACTGCGCGAGCAGGACGTAGTGTACACCATCGGGCAGTCACTCGCGCGGCTTTTGCGCGCCAACGGAAACTTTTCCGTCCGGCTCTCGCGCCCCGAGCCGACGACACAGCTCGGAACCTCAAATTCAAGCAGTCTCGCCGCGCGCGTCAACGACGCCAACTCGTGGGGCGCTGACTATTTCATCAGTCTTCACACCAACGCCTCCGAGCTGTCGACCGCGACGGGGAGCGAAGCGCTCGTCTACTCGACGAACAGCACCGCCGCGAGCCTCGCGAGCAGGATTCTCTACTGGCTCAACCAGATAACGGGACTTCAGAACCGCGGCGTCGTCACGCGCCCGGGACTTTATGTCCTGCGCAAAACGCAGATGCCCGCCGTGCTCGTCGAGCTTGGCTTTATCACCAACTACTACGACGCCACGCTCATGAGCACGCAGCCCGAGCTGTTCGCTCAGGGCGTTTACTACGGAATTCTCGACTACCTCGGCCTGCTTTGAACGCCGGGTCGCCGATCCTTAGCGTCCGGCCGCCTTGTCGGCCGGAATCAGCTTGCGCAGCGCGAGCACCGCCACGCGGATGGCGCTGCCGGTGTCGTGCGTCTCGTCGGCGTCGTTGTCGAGCCCTGCTTTGACGCGTTCCTGATTCCACAGCGCGGCAAACACCGCGCCGGTCTGGAGTCCGAGTGCCGCGCCGACTGTGAACAGCGTTGACGATTCCATCTCGCTCGCTAGCACGCCCAGCCGCTTCCATGCCTCCCACTTGGCTTCCAGCTCGTAGCGAACGGGCATACGCGCGGGGCTGTGCTGCCCGTAAAACGAGTCTTTGCACTGCACGACGCCGGTGTGTCCGGTGAACCCGAGCTCCGCCGTCGCCTCACGCAGGGCGAAAAGCACGTCGGCGTCCGGTACGGCGGGGAACTCGATGGGCGCATACTCGCGGCTCGTCCCCTCGTGACGGATAGCGCCCGAGGCGATGATTATGTCGCCGCACTTGACCTTGAGCGAAATGCCGCCGCAGGTCCCTATGCGTATCATGGTGTGCACGCCGCACGCCGCCAGCTCCTCGACGGCGATGGCCGTCGAGGGCCCGCCGATGCCGGTTGAGCAGACAAGCACCCGCTCGCCCTCGAGCGTGCCGCGCCAGATGTTGTACTCGCGGTTGGTCGAGATATGCACGGGCGACTCAAGCAGCGCCGCAATTTTTTCAACGCGGCCGGGGTCGCCCGGCAGTATGGCGTATCCTCCGGCGTCGGAGGGGCGTATGTTTATATGATACTGAAGATCGTTGCATTTAAGCATGGAATCGAACTCCTCTCGTGAGAATAATTGCCCCGGACGACTGGCTGTTATGCTTTATCAAAGCCGGATCTCCGGGGCATAATATGTTGTGTGTATCAGTTGAAGCTGATGGTGTAGTCAAACGCGAAGCTGTCGCCGACGGCAAGACGCACCATGCTCGCCTTGTCGGCGATGTCCTCGACGACGCCCTGCGGGCTCGGCAGACCGATCCACGGCTCGAGACAGATAAAGGGGGCGTTGCTCTCGTTGGTGTGCCACAGGCCGAGGTAGCGCACCTGCGGGCAGGTCAGCGTGACAGAACGGTCGTCCTTGTCGGACACAAGACGGACGGAGGTCGGCACGTTCTCAAAGAAAATTGCGTCGTGGTCGAACAGATGATGGTCAAGCTCGATATAGCGGCCGTCCCTGAGCGGATAGGGCGTGGACGCGCCCTCGACGAAGCCGTTGCCGTTGATACCGACGCGGTACAGCGTGCCGACGGGGCCGAAGTCGACGCGGTAGTCGCTGAAGGCGAGACCGTGCGTCAGCGGGACGTTGAAGCCGGGATGCGCGCCGGTCGCGAAGGGAAGAATCTCGTCTCCTGTGTTCACGACGTAGTTGCGGCACTCGAGGCGCTCGCCGTCGAGGTGGTAGCTTATGCGCAGTGCAAAGTCGAAGGGATACTGCGCGCGGGTTTCGTCGCTGCTGTCGAGACCGAAGACAAGCGTGTCGGCGGTGCTTTCGGGCATGAGGGTGAAATCGGCGTCGCGCGCGATGCCGTGGCATTTGAGCGAATATTCCTTGCCGCGGCAGGTGTATCTGCCGTCAAAAAAGCGGCCGCAGTTGGGGAATATGTTCATGGCGCGGCCGTTCCAGTAGGGCGCGAGACCCTGCCAGATGTACTCAGTGCCGTCGGCGCGAATGACAGAATAAAGCTCTGCGCCGTGGTCGTTGACACTGACGGTGAGCACGTCGTTATGTATCTCGTGAATCATGATATATTGCCTTTCCCGCGCGTGACGCGCGTCAAAAAATATAGGATTACAACTCTAACCTAGTATACCACACTGCGACCTTAAAATCAAGTGAAAAGGAGACTCTTCAATGAACAAAATAATCAAGCTGGACGCCGCCGTGCTAGCCTCGGCGTCGGCGGTCGGCAAGCTGGAATACAGCGGCCCGCTCGGGCAGTGCTTCGACATCCACGACGAGACCGACAAATTCGGAGAGGACAGCTATGAGCATGCAGAGTCCTCGATGCAGCGGGCGGCGATGAACACGGCCATCGCCAAATCCGAGCTGCCCGAGACGTCGATAGACGCCATTTTTGCGGGCGACCTGATGAATCAGTGCACCGGCTCGGCGTTCGGAATGCTCGGCTACGAAATCCCGTATTTCGGCCTCTACGGCGCCTGCTCGACGGCCGCCGAGGGACTGATGCTGGCGGCGATTGCCGTCAGCGGCGGCGCGTTTGACACCGCGGCGGTGATAGCGTCGTCGCACTACTGCACGGCCGAGCGGCAGTACCGCACGCCGCTTGAATACGGCTCACAGCGCCCGCCGACAGCGCAGTGGACCGTCACCGGCGCGGGCGCTTTTATCGTCGGACGCGCGGGGCGCGTACGCGTGAGCGGCGCTATGCCCGGAATCGTCCGCGAGATGGGCGTGCGCGACGCGAACAACATGGGTGCGGCCATGGCTCCCGCCGCCGCTGACACCATACTGCGCTATTTCGACGCCTGCGGCGACTACCGCCGCCCCGACCTTATAATAACGGGCGACCTCGGCATCGAGGGCAGTTCGATACTGCGCGATATTATCGCGGACAAGTCTATCGCGGCGTTGCTTACCGACTGCGGCGAGCTTATCTACGACCCCAAGGTTCAGGACGTCCACAGCGGCGGCTCGGGCTGCGGCTGCTCGGCGGCTGTCATGGCGTCGCATTTTATACCGCAGCTGTGGCGCAGGGAGCTGCGCCAGGTGCTGTTTGTCGGCACGGGGGCCATGATGAGCCCGCTGACCGTTCAGCAGGGCGATGGCATCCCGGCCGTGGTGCACCTCGTGCGGCTGGAGAGTTAGGAGGATGATTTTATGATGGATTTTGTGTGGGCATTTGTGTTCGGCGGGCTTTTGTGCGTCGTCGCGCAGGTGCTGATTGACCGCACCAAGCTGACGTCGGCGCGCATACTCGTCGGCTACGTGGTTGCGGGCGTTATACTTGGCGCCGTCGGGCTGTACAAGCCGTTCGCCGAGTTTGCCGGCGCGGGCGCAACGACGCCGCTGACCGGTTTCGGCTATCTCATTTCAAAGGGAATCACCGAGGACGTCGACGCGCGCGGACTGCTCGGTATTTTCACGGGCGGACTGCGCGCCGCCGCTGGCGGAACTGCCGCAGCGCTTATATTCGGCTACCTCGCCGCGCTGATATTCCGCAGCCGGTCGAAGGCGTAAACTTAGGTTTGTGTTTTGTTTTTGAGGTAAAGCCCCGGCCTTTGTCAAAGGCCGGGGCTTTTATCGTCTGTACCGTCCGGAATCTGCGCTCACTCCGTTTTTTTGAAAACTTCGGCATACCCCCTTGACAAATTTCCCGACAAGAGTTATAATACACCTGAAAGAAGAGTTAGCATATGCTAACTGAAAATGAAAGGAGCCTGGATATGGAAATGATCATTGACGGAATGATAGGTTTTATTACACTGGCAGCGGTCGTTGTCGGTATAACAATAATTAAGCCGAAGCTCATACGCTATGCTGTCGGCAGAAAGGGAGGCAAGTGAAATGTTTCGTACTGTACTTAAGATTGACGGCATGATGTGCGGCATGTGTGAGTCGCACATAAACGACGCGGTGCGCCGCCGCTTTGACGTCAGCCGTGTTTCGTCCTCGCACACGAGGGGGGAGACGATCATAATCTCGAACGACCGCCTCGACGAGGCGCAGCTGCGCGAGACCATCGGCGAGACGGGCTACGAGCTCAAGGACGTGACCGTCGAGCCGTACGAGAAGCATTCAAACGGACTTTTCGGCCTTTTCAGCAAGAAAAAGTGATAAACAAACCAAAAGCAGGTGCTTCCCGGAGCGCCTGCTTTTGGTTTGCCGTGCGGCGGCCTTATGCGTTTTTCTTTTTGCCGAGATAGGCTTCCCGGACGGTGTCGTTCTCGAGCAGCTCGAGACCGCTGCCGGACAGCGTGATGCGCCCCGTCTCAAGCACGAAGGCGCGCCCGGCGACCTTGAGCGCCATGTTGGCATTCTGCTCGATGAGCAGGACGGTGATGCCGTTTTTGTTTATTTCGCGTATGATGTCGAAAATGCCCTTGACGATAAGCGGCGCGAGGCCGAGTGAGGGCTCGTCCATCATAATGACGCGCGGCTTGCTCATCAGCGCCCGACCGACGGCCAGCATCTGCTGCTCGCCGCCCGAGAGCGTGCCCGCCATCTGCCATTCACGCTCGCGCAGACGGGGGAAGAGGGAATAGACGTACCGAAAGTCCTCGTCGAGCGAATCGTGCCGCAGGTAAGCGCCGACGCGCAGATTTTCCTTGACCGTCAGGTTGGGGAACACCCGGCGCCCCTCCGGCACCATGACGATGCCGGACTTGACTATGCTGTCCGGCGAGCGGCCGACGATGTTGCTGCCCTCGTAGAGAATGGTCGCGTCGTGCGGGCGGACGAGGCCGGATATGCACTTGAGCGTTGTGCCGGCACCGTTGGCGCCGATGAGCGTCACGATCTCGCCGCGCGGAACGTCGAAGGAGATGCCGCGCACCGCCTCGATGCCGCCGTAGGAGACGGTCAGATTTTTTATTTCGAGTATGTTGTCATTCATCGTCGCTTACCCCCAGATATGCCTTGATAACGAGATCGTTGTTCTGCACCTCCTCGGGTGTGCCCTCTGCTATTAGCTTGCCGAAATCGATAACGTATATGCGGTCGGAGATGTCCATGACGAGGTTCATGTGGTGCTCGATGACGAGTATCGTCAGGTTCATCTCGGCGCGGATACGGTTTATGAAGTCGGTCAGCTCGGCGGTCTCCTGCGGGTTCATACCGGCGGCGGGCTCGTCGAGCAGCAGCAGCCGGGGCTCGGTCGCGAGCGCGCGGGCGATTTCAAGGTGACGCTGTTTGCCGTAGGGTAGGGAGGTCGCCTTTTCGTCCTTGACGTCCTCGAGGCCGACGCGGCGCAAAAGCTCCATCGTCTCCTCGCGCATACGGCGCTCCTCGGCGGCGTTGATCCGGAAGGTCGCCGAGAGAAGGTTTGCCTTGCAGCGCACGTGCTTGGCTATGAGCACATTCTCGAACACCGTCATCGACTTGAAAAGACGTATGTTTTGGAAGGTGCGCGCAATGCCGACGCGCGTGATGGCGTCGGGCTTGCTGGTGACGGTTTTTGTGTACTTACCGGCGTTCTCGCCTGCGTACAGCTTTTTCATTTTGCCGCGCGGGTGATCCTCGCTGATGACCTTGCCGCAGAACGAAATGCTTCCGTTTGTGACGCGGTAAACGCCCGTGATAGCGTTGAAAACGGTGGTTTTTCCGGCACCGTTGGGGCCTATGAGCGAGACTATCTCGCCCTCGTTGACCTCGAGCGAGAGGTTGTTGACCGCGACAACGCCGCCGAACTGCATCGTCACGTCGGAGAGCTTAAGTACGTTATTCATGCTTTCCCTCCGATCTGCGGCAGAATATTTTGCCGAACAGTTTCTTTATGTTCTCCCAGATTGCCACGACGTCGAACTCGTGGTCGCCCATGATGCCGCGACGGAAGAACAGCACGAACACCATGATGATGACGGAGAAGACGACCAGCCGGAAGCCGTTGCGGAATATCGGGAGGTGAAGTCCCAGAAATTCGCCGCTGTCGAGACCGCGCAGCCACCATTCGGAGGAGGCGATGAACAGCGTGCTCGCGAGCACCGAGCCCGTGATGGAGCCGATGCCGCCTATGACGACGATGAGAAGTATCTCATACGTCATTGACGAGGTGAAGGGGGCGGCCGAGACCGAGCCCTGGAAAATGGCGAACAGCGCCCCGCCGATTCCGGCGAAGAAGGAGCTGGTCACAAAGCTCATCATTTTGTGACGGGCGAGGTTGATACCCATGGCCTCGGCGGCGATTTCGTCATCGCGGATGGCCCGGAGCGCCCGACCGTAGGAAGAGCGTATCATGAGTACGATTATCGTGATACAGATAACGGCGAAGATGAAGTAGGGCATGACGAGCGAGAATTTCTCGAGCACCGTCCCCTCGAGCACCGAACGGAAGGTTTTGAGGCGGGAGAGCGGGAAGGAGCCGTTGGTCAGCGGACCCAACTTGTCCCAGACTATGATGGTGCGGACGATTTCGGCAAAGCCGAGCGTTGCGATGGCGAGGTAGTCGCTCTTGAGCTTGAGTACGGGCAGTCCGATAAGAAACGCGAACAGCGCCGCGACCACGCCGCCGAGCAGAATGGCGACTATGAGCGGAAGCTCAAAGTTGATTATGGGCGACGTGCCCTCGGGGATTGAGAAGCTGTAAACCATCTGACGGTACTCGTCGGGAATAATGAAGATAGCGCAGGTGTAAGCGCCGAGTAGCATAAACCCTGCCTGACCGAGCGAGAAAAGTCCGGTGAAGCCGTTGAGCAGGTTCATGGAGACGGCCACGATGGAGTAGACGCACACCTTTTGCAGCACCTTGACTATCATGTCATACGAGTTCGAGGTGCAGTCGACTATAAGTATGACGGCAAAAAGCACGATAATGGCGGCGAGGTTGGCAAGAGTGCGCCGCGAGATCTTTTTTTCGTTGAGCATGGCGGCCTCCTTTACACCTTGTCGACGTTTTCCTCACCGAAGAGGCCGGTGGGCTTGACGCAGAGAATAACTATGAGAAGAAGGAAGGTGAAGGCGTCCGAGAAAATGGTGTATCCCGTAGCCTTGACGAGGTTCTCGCACAGTCCGATTATGAACGCGCCGACCACAGCTCCCGGAATCGAGCCGATGCCGCCGACGACCGCCGCCACGAAGGCGCGCAGTCCGGGCATAGCGCCCGAGGTGGGCGTTACGGAGGGGTAATTCGAGAAATACAGTATCGACCCAACGGCCGCAAGGAAGGAACCGAGTACAAACGTTACGCTGATGACGCGGTTGATTTTGATGCCCATGAGCTGCGAGGTGGTGAAGTCCTTGGAGACGGCGCGCATGGCCATGCCGACCTTGGTGTATCTTATGAGGCACACCAGCGCCACCACGAGCAGCAGCACCAACACCGGCGTGATGACAGTCACGCGCTTTGTGACGGCACCGAAGATGGTGATGTTCTCCTGAAGGAAGGAGATGGAGGGGTAGGTCTTGGCGAGACCGCCCGTGATAAACAGTGCAGCGTTCTGAAGCAGATACGAAACGCCTATCGCCGAGATCATTGAGGACATACGCGGCGCGCTGCGCAGCGGCTTGTACGCCACGCGCTCAATTGTCAGACCGACGAGCGAGGTTATCAAAAGCACGAACGGGACGGAGAGGTAGAGCGGCATTGCGGTGGTCGCGTAGACCATGACGAGCCCCGCCACCATAAAGACGTCGCCGTGCGCAAAGTTTATCAGACGCAGGATTCCGTACACCAGAGTATAACCGATGGCAATCAGCGCGTACTGACCGCCGACCGATATGCCTGCCAGAATGTATTCCATAATTAATTTCCTTTCTGTGACCACGCGGTGGAGGATGCGGAGCGCCGGCTGCGCACCGTGTTTTTTAAGGCATCACCGCACAGCTCTGACCCAGAGCCGCAGGGTGTTGCCTTAAACGGCAATGCCCCAACGCCGCGCGGCGTTGGGGCATTGTTTGGTTCAGCTGAATCAGCCGATGCCCTGTTCCTTTACGAACTCCCAGAGACCGGTGGTGTTGTTGGCCTTCTTTATGTAGGCGATGTTGCGGTCAGCGTCGCCGTTGACGGGCTCGAACTTGATAAGTCCGGTGACGCCGGTGAACTGAACGTTCCAGAGCGCTTCCTTAATGGCGGCGCGGTCGGCGGAGCCTGCGGCCTTGATGGCCTCGAGAGCGGTGAAGTAGGCGTCATAGCCCATTGCGGAGACGGCAGAGATGATATCGTCGCCGCCGTTGGCGGTCAGATACTGCTCATTGCCTGCGGCGTGCAGCCATGCCTTGAAACCGTTATCAAAGTCGGCGTTTGCGCCCTCCTGATAGAAGGTCGTGACCTCGACGGAAACGTTTGTGCCCTTGGCGGCGTTGAGTATGACGTTGGAATCCCAGGTGTCACCTGCGAGCAGGGGAATGCGGACATCCTGCGCGGCGACGGACTTGATGATAAGCTGTGCGTACTCGATGGAGGTGGGGGAGAATATGACCTGCGCCTCGTTCTTGACGGCGTTGGTTACAAAGGAGGTGAAGTCCGCGGTGCCGGAGGTGAAGTTCTCGGCTACGACTTTGCCGCCCAGCTTTTCAAATGCGGTCTTGAAGCTGCTGGTAAGACCGAGGTCGTAGGCGTTGCCGGCCTCGGCGAGGGTGTAGGCGACTCTTGCGCCGTCGTCCCAGGCCTTCTTGGCGAGGACTGCACCCTGGAAATCATCGAGGAAGCAGATACGGAAGTAGTGCTTGTTGCCTGCGGTGACCTGAGTGTTGGTGCAGGTGATGCCGATTGCGGCAAGTCCGGCCTCCTCAAATGTGGGGGAAGCGGCGATGGACACGCTCGAGCCGTAGGAGCCGAGCACGACGGAAACGCCCTTGCTTACAAGCTCGGATGCGGCCGTGATGCCTCTCGCGTTGTCGGACTGGTTGTCGACCTCGACGAGCTCTATGCGGTAGGTCTCACCATTGAGTTCGATGGTATTCTGAACGGAGTTTGCATATATAACTCCCAGCGTTTCCTGTTTACCGCCGGGGCCGTTTGACCCGGAAGCGGGCTCGAAAACGCCGATTTTGATGACCTTGTCATCCGACTTGTTGTCGCAGGAGACAAGGGTGAAGATGCAAGACAGAGCAAGCATCATGGCAAGCGCCAGACAAAGAATTTTTTTCATGGCTGTTCTTCTCCTTACAAAGAAATGAGTGTCGTTTCAATTTGTGCTCGCGAAAGCATAAATTTATTGTGATGATTTTACTACTGTTTTGCATGTTTGTCAATAGGAAAATGCAAATTAACGCAATTTTTTTGAAAAAAATCTGATTTTCACGATTTTTATGACGCGCCAAAATGTCAAAATCTCATGTGAACGCCATGTGAAGGCAATTTGAACGCTTTTGAAGGCGTTTTCGA
>CAVIBA010000006.1:0-6410 GCA_963640785.1 Bulleidia sp. | reverse complement strand
CCCAAAACAGAAAAGCGTTATCCGCAAGTTTTGCGGATAACGCTTGCAAATTTTGCTTGGCGGTCAGTCGTTGGCCTTCATGGCCTCGACCATGTCGACGCGGCGTATCTGACGCCGCATCACGCAGTTGACCAGCAGCGTGAACACCATGGAGATGGCGAAGGCGAAAACAAAGCTCAGCGGGTAAATGTTCCGCCCGAACATGACCATGTCCACCTCGACCGTGCGCACAACGAAGGAGTGCAGCCAGATTCCGACAATCAGTCCTACCAGCGAGCCGATGAGGCTTAGCAGATTTGTCTCGCGGAAGATGTAGCGCTCGACCTCGGGCTTGTGGAAGCCCAGAACCCGGATGGTCGCGAGCTCGCGGCGGCGCTCGCAGATGTTGACGTTTGTCAGGTTGTAGAGCACCACGGCGCACAGCAGACCCGCGGCGAGTATCAGCACGACAACGACGCCGTTTATGCTCTTGATGGAGTCGGCGAAGGTGTTTTTGAGCGATACGGAGGAGCTGGCGTATATGACATGCCCGGTCGCCATGACCTCGGAGCTCAGCCGGTCGACGTCGGCGCCGTCGGCGAAGCGGCAGAGCAGCGTTGTGTACTCGGGCTCGGCTCTGAACAGTGTGCGGTAGGTCTCGCCCGTCAGGTAGGCGTAGGAGACGATGTAGTTTTCGGTCACGCCCGCGACGGTGGTTTCGGCCTCATCGCCGTCGGCGTTCTCAAGCATCACGCGGTCGCCGACACCGACGCCCAACTCCTCACACAGTTTCTCGGTCAGCACCACGCCGGCCTCCGGGAAGGGAATCGTCTCGCCGGAGCGGCGGGAACGCAGCGCTATGAAGTCTCCGAGCTCATCCGGCGTGCGGGGGACGCACAGTGTCAGCGTGCCCTGACGGTCGCCGTTTATCGCCTTGCCGGTGCTGTCTGCGACGGCAGTCCAGCCGCTCACGGACGTGCTCCCCGAGAGTATCGCCATGAGCTCGGGGTCGGAGACGGCGGAGTCGTAGTCGTCGGTGAGAATGCTCAGCTGATATTTGTAAATCTCGCCGTACTGCTTGTCGACGATGTCGTTTATAGAGTCATGCAGGCCGAATCCGGTCAGCAGCAGCGCCGAGCAGCCCGCGACGCCGATAACGGTCATGAAAAAGCGCTTTTTGTAGCGGAACAGGTTGCGGCTCGTGACCTTGTGGGTGAAGCTCATGCGGTTCCAGATAAATGGCAGATGCTCGAGCCATATGCGCTTGCCCGCGGCCGGGGCCTTGGGCTGCATAAGCGCTGCGGGGCAGGCCTTGTACTCGCTGTAACATGCCCACAGCGTGGCGAGCAGAATGCTTAGCACAGTCACCGGCGCGACCCAGAGCACGATGTCGGGCTGTATCGGCGTGCTGACGGCTGGCATGTTGAACATCATGCTGTACGCCGAGCTGATAGCGCGCGGAAACAGCCGGAAGCCCACGCCGAAGCCGAGCAGACAGCCGAGCGCCGAGGAGAGCAGGCTGTACATCAGATATTCGCCGAGTATCTGGCCGTTCGTAAAGCCGAGCGCCTTGAGCGTGCCTATCTGCGAGCGGCTTTCCTCGACAAGGCGCGTCATGGTCGTCAGTGCGACGAGAAGCGCCACCATGAAGAAGAAAACGGGGAATATCTTAGAGAGCGCCGCCACCTTGCCGACGTTGCTGTCGACGCTGGAGTAGACCTGCGAGTCGTCGCGGTCGCGGATAATCCAGCGGCAGTCGTCCAGCCCGTCGAGTGCGGACTGCGCCTCGGCTATGGAGTCGTCCAGCCTTTTAAGCATGGTGTCGGCGTCGGCAGTCGAGGACGCCTCGAGCGTCGACCTGACGGACTCAAGCGTCTTGCCGAGCAACGTGGAGAGCGCGGGCGAGGTGCGCGCCGTCTGCGCGGCGACGGCGGTGGTCTGGCCTAACCGCACGGCGGCGTCGTTTCCGAGCGCGGTGCTCACGTCGAGCACAGTGCGGAAAAGCTCCGCGGCCTCGGCGAGACTGTCAATCTCCGCCTGCGCGTCTGCGCGGACGGAGTCGGTGCGCAGGGCGGCGCGCTCCTCGACGAACGATTTTATTTTTTCCTTCGCCTCGTCGACGAGCGCGCGGTATTCGTCACCGAAGGTGTCGAGCGCGGCCGCGCCGCGGAGAGTCACGAAAATGTCGGTATAATAATTGAATGTAAAGAAATCCTCGCCGGTGTAGATATCGAGCGCGATTTTTCCTGCGCCGACGTTGGTCGGCTCGGACACAATGCTTATGGCCATCGGGCTCTCAACAAAGCCGACGACGGTCAGCTCCTCCAAACTCATCGAGTCGGAAAGCGTGCCGTACGAGGCATTGTCGCGCGAGAGAGTCAGCTTGCTGCCGAGCTCGATCCCGCCCGAAAAATAGCGCGCCGAGACTACCTGAAGCACGCACTCGCCCGGAGCCTGTGGCAGACGTCCCGAGGTCAGGCTGAAGCGGTTGAGCGGACAGGCGCCGTCGCCGTCAAGTACGGCGTAGACGCGTGAGGCGTAAGTCTTGTCGTCCGGGCCGTCGAGCACCATGTCGGTGACGCGGGCGGGCATTACCGCGTCGACGCAGTCAAGCCCGTACAGCGCGTCGGCGTCCTCACCGGTCATGCCGAGCGTGGCCTTGAGGTCGAGGTCGTACCAGCCGAGAGTGTCCATATAGCTGTCAGCCGTAGCGTACATGTCCGGCGAGGTGGCGGCGAGTCCCGCCATGAAACCCGAGCCGAGCGCCACTATGAACAGTATCGATAAAAACCGGTTGAGGCTCGACCGTATTCCTCGGAAGATGTTTTTTGCTCGTGTCCGACGCATGTCTTACCACTCAATCCTTTCGACCGGAGTGGGCTCGCTGTTGAGCTCGACCGACGTTGCCCGACCGTTCTTGACGCGTATGATGCGGTCGGCGATGCGCATCAGCGCGCTGTTGTGCGTGATTATGACGACGGTTTTGCCCGTCGAGCGGCAGGTGTCCTGAAGCAGCTTTAAGACGGCCTTGCCGGTGTTGTAGTCGAGCGCGCCGGTCGGCTCGTCGCACAGTATCATTTTTGGATTCTTGGCCAGCGCCCGCGCGATGGAGACGCGCTGCTGCTCGCCGCCGGACAGCTGGGCAGGGAAGTTCTGCATGCGCGCGCCGAGCCCGACGTCCTCGAGCACCTTATGTGCGTCGAGACTGTCGGGGCATATCTCGGCCGCCAGCTCGACGTTCTCAAGCGCCGTCAGGTTCTGCACGAGGTTGTAAAACTGGAACACAAACCCGACGTCGGTGCGGCGGTAGTCGGTCAGCTGGCGCTCGTTCATGCGGCTGATCTCGCGCTCGCCGAGCATTATCTGCCCGGACGTTGCCGAGTCCATGCCGCCGAGGATGTTGAGCAGCGTGGTTTTTCCCGCGCCGCTCGGGCCGACTATGACGCACAGCTCGCCGCGCTCAATCTCGAAGGTCATGTTGTCGAGCGCGCGTATCTCGTGCTCGCCGCTGCGGTATATCTTACAGACTTTATCAAATTCAATGTAGGCCATATGGGGCTCCTCTCAGTCTTTGTTTGCCGACAACAGCTCGAGGTAGGTCGTCGGGAGGTGCTGGCGCACGGCCTCGGCCGCCAGCGCGCCGTTTTCTGACATGGCGTCGCGCAGCAGTTCTACGAGCGGCGCGAAATCGCTGTCCGACGAGACGGCGTCAAGCATGGAGCTGGATGTTCCGATGCCGGATGTGCCGTTTCCTGACGCGTTCGCACCTGACGTTCCCGAGCCCGCCACATTTCCGCTCTTCTGCGCGGCGGCGACCGCCGCAAGCATGAACTCAAAGGCCGTCAGACCGTCCCCGGACGTGCCCGCGGATGTGAGTGAGTGGCGCTCGGTGTAATACTGCGAGATGGTCGGCGCGGTCTTGCGCAGCACCCCGACAGTGTCCGCGACGCGCGAGATGTCCGCGGCGTCATTCGTAAGTGTGATGTCGACGCCGAGCCGACGGTATCCCCATGCCGCGAGCGGGACCTCAGTGACGATGTCGGCGGGGTTTATATGGTTGAAAATATTCGAGCAGTCGACGCCGCAGTCCTCGCCCCGGAAGGTCGCGGGCGTGGCGAAGGTGTAGGTCATGACGCTGTCGCGGCCGAGCGTGGTGTTGAGCAGCATCCCGAGCAGATTGGCGCAGGCCGCGCCGCGGCTGTGTCCGCAGACCAGCACGAGCGGTGCTTTGCCCGATTGCGCCGCCAGCGTCAGCGGCCCGGTGATGCCCGCGAGCACGTCCTCGGCGGCGAACAGAAAGTTTTCGGCAAACGTCGCGTCGTCGCTGTGCGACGGGGCAAAATCAAAATTCGAGTACCACTCGCCGCCCTCCGTTCCGCGCACAACTACCGCGAACAGCGTCCGCGGCGCGCCGCCGTAGATTATCTCGCGGCTCGCCAGCGTCCACGCGCAGGTGTGCGACGGATCCGCGGCGGCCTTGTCATAGCCGTGCTGTGCGACGATGTCAAAGCCCGCGCCACTTAGCAGCGCGGCCGTCTTTTCCGCCGTGTGACCCGAGCAGAGCGTCAGCGCGCCCACCGCAAGGGAAGGGGTGTACTCCGTCGTCACCGCGGGCAGCATGAGACTGATGCCGGGCAGCGTCGACGGCGCGTCGGGAATGACGCCGTCGAGCCAGTCGGGACTCAGCGTTTCGCGCTCGACCCCTGCGTCGGACGACGTCGAGTAGTGCCGCCGTTCCGTCTCGGCGGGCGATTCGCCCGTCGGCGTGCCCGCGCACCCGCACAGCAGAAGCATCAGCGTCATCGACATTGCCGACACGCGCCGCGTGTATTTTCCGAGGTTATTTTGCATAATCCGATCTCCCTGAAATATTATCGGCGTCACCGCAATACGCGAATTGCGCGATGAGGCCTGTTGTTGCCATGCTTTCGCAGACTGTTTTCCGGCCTGCTTTTTAGCCTGCCTTTGAGCGCTCTCCCGTCCCCCACCGCTCACTTTCCGGCCGCATAGGCAGCGGACGAGAGGCCGTAGGCATAGGCGGCGAGCGCCAGCTCACGCGCAGCCTCGGAGTGATTGGCCACAGCGTAGCAGCCGATGCTGTACGAGGCGGAGGCTCCGGGAATTCCGTCCCGGAAGACCGTCACGGTGTACATTTTTCCGTAGCTTGCGGCGGGGATGCCGGGCGTGATGATGCTGTAAAGACCGGGCGCCTCCTCGGTGACGGTCAGCGTCTGCACGACGCCGTCTGGCATGGTCAGCCGCAGCTCAAGCCCGTCCACGGTGTTGGCGGTGAAGTAAAAGACGATGTGAGGAGCGCTGTCGAAGGCCACCGCGGCGCCGGTGAACGAGGCGTGGACGCCGTTGTTCCTCAGCTGCCGACCGGTCGCGTCGACCGTCACCTCACCCTCGCGGCTGATGCCGTCGGACACGAGCGCGTCGGTTTTATACCCGAGGTAGCGCTGCGCCGCGCCGCCGTAGAGCAGCAGATCGGTCACGACCGTGCAGGCGCGCGAATAGTCCGCTTCGGAAATGCCGAGACTTGCCGCGTCGCCGCCGAGCAGCGCCTCGCAGTAGGCGCGGACGGAATACTCCGGCTTGCTGTCAAGCACGGCATCGCCGAGTGTCAGCGTCGCGCAGATGTTGTCGCCGACACACTGCGGCGCGACGCCGGGAAAGTCGAAAACATAATATTCGTCCAGTTGCCCGCTACTGACGGTGGTCTCGGCTCCGTTCATGGTAAACTTCATGACGGCCTCTGCCTCGTCGGCGGTCAGCCGGACGTAATAGCGCACCGTAATGTCGACGCCGAGCAGGATGGAGGTGGCGGCTATGCGCCCGAGCGCACCGCCGCAGCTGTCGCAGAGAGTGTCTGAGTCGGCGTCGGTGTGTGCGGTGAGGAAAACGTCCGAATTCTGGTTGCGGTAAACCGTGCCCCCCTCCGAGGAGGACGAACAGCCGGAGTATTCAGTGCGGCAGAACACCGCATCGCTGCCGCCTGGGTAGGGAAGCGCGTCCACGCCGAGCCGCTGACTCCAGCCGGCATCGGCGTCCGCCAGTCTCAGCGCCGCCGCGGCTGCGCCGTCCGTGAGAGCGCTGCGGCTCCCGACGCCGGTGAGCCCGTCTGCGAGTCCGTCGTTCTGGCCGACCGCCGCGGTAATGTCACCGCGGACGAAATAGCAGTCCTGCACGCGCCCGCCTGCGTTCTCGCCGCAGATGAGGCCTATCTGAGAGTAGTTCGGGTAGGAAGATTTCGTAACTTTGCCGACTCCGAGGCAGGAATACAGCGCGCCGTCCGAAAATTTGCCGCATATGCCGCCCGTGCTGCCCGACTTTCCAAAGATAAGCCCGGTGTTGAGGCAGCCGTGCACGTCGCCTGTCGCTTCACCGACGATTCCACCGACGTAGGCATTATCGAAGGCATCGCCGTAAAC
>CAVIBA010000005.1:0-34065 GCA_963640785.1 Bulleidia sp. | reverse complement strand
GCTGGATAGAGTCGATGGGCGTCAGCGTGCCGGACGATATGTGCGGCGACGCCGTCGGCAGCGTCAGCTATGTGACCTGCGACGGGACACTGCTCGGCGGGCTGTGCTTCGGTGACCGCGTCCGCGAGGGCGCGGCGGACAGCGTCGGCGAGCTGCACGGGCTGGGCGTCGAGAAAACGGTCATGCTGACCGGCGACCGCGAGGCTCCGGCGGCGCGGATATGCGATGAGGTCGGCATCGACACGCTGCACGCGGGGCTGCTACCGCAGGAAAAGCTGGACTGTTTGCACGAGCTGCGTCAGGACTACCGTGTGCTGGCCGTCGGCGACGGCATCAACGACGCGCTTGCGCTGCGCGAGGCCGACGTCGGCATCGCCATGGGCGCCATGGGTTCCGACCTCGCCATACAGTCCGCCGATATTGCGCTGATGAACAACAACCTCGGCAACATTCCGTTTGCCATAAAGCTGGCGCGGTGCACGCGCCGGGTGGTGTACCAGAACCTCGCGCTGTCGATAGGCATCAGCGCGGTCATGATAGCGCTGTCGGCGTTCGGCGTCATAAGCGCGCTGGCGGGCTCGGTTCTCCACAACTGTGGCGCTTTCGCGGTGCTCATCAACAGCTCAAAGCTGCTGCGGATGAATGAAAAATAAGCTCAGGTCTCCCCGCGCGCGGTATTTCCGCGCGGCGGGGAGACTTTTTTGTTTCGTTTCAGTTTAGAAATGAATTGTAACATTTCGGCGAATCATGTCGGACTGTGTCCGGAATTTTGCGGAGGCTTATTATGCACAAGGTTAAAATAATCACGGATTCCTGCTCGGATCTTACCCCGGAGCTCATGGAGCGCTACGGCATAGACTATGCCCAAATGAACACCGTTTATGAGGGCGTGACGTCCGGGGCAGATCTTGCATGGACACCCGAGGAGGTTCACAGCTTTTACAACATAATGCGTTCGGGCAAGAGAATAACCACCACTCAGGTGCCCGTTGACGAGTTCAACCGCGTCTTCGGCAGGTACATTGCCGAGGGCTACGATATTGTTTACATAGCCTGCGCGTCCAAGCAGTCGGGCTCGGTCAACACGGCGCACGTGCTGGCAGAGAAGCTGATGTCCGACAACCCCGGCCGCACCGTCATAAGCATCGACTCCTACAACGCCAGCCTCGGCGAGGGTCTGCTCGCCATCGAGGCCGCCAAAATGAACGACGGCGAGCATTCTGCGCGCGAGATTGCGGACTACATTATAAGCATACGCAAGCGCGTCAATGAGTATGTCACCGTCCACTCGCTCGACGCGCTGCGCCGCTCCGGCCGTGTCAAGGGGCCGGCCGCCTTCTTCGGCAACCTGATGGGCGTCAAGCCTATCATCATCTCCGACGTCGACGGCGAGCAGGCCGCCTTCAAAAAGGTCAAGGGCAGACAGACGTCCTTCCGCGAGATTGTCTCGTTGCTGAAGGACAGCATCGAGAACCCCGAGAACCAGACCGTCTTCCTCGCGCACGCTGACTGCTCGGCTGAGGAGGTCGAGGTGCTGCGCAAGCTGATACGCGACGAGATCAACTGCCGCGAGGTGTACGTCGGCTACATCGGACCCATCATCGGAGCCTCGATAGGGCCGGACGCCGTCGGTATATTCGCGCTCGGCAAGCAGGTGACTTTCAAGGCGGGCGCGTGAGGAGCGTTGACACGCCGCGCACCCCCACCTTAAGGCTTCACCACGCAATTCCGATGGTGCAATTGCGCAGTGATGCCTCAAAACGAAAAATGTTTCAGCCGTCATGGACGGCATGGAAGGGATTATTTCATGAATATATATACTCTTGACGCGGCCGCCTTCAAGCACATGGTGACGGCGGGAACGGCCAATCTGCGCCGCCACGCTGCGTCTGTCAATGATCTCAACGTTTTCCCCATACCCGACGGCGACACAGGCGACAACATGCTGCTGACCATGCAGGGCGGCGCCGCAGTTGACACCGACGGGTATGACAACATCGGACGCGCCGCCCGCGCCGTGGCGGACGGAATGCTTCTGTCCGCGCGCGGCAACTCGGGCGTTATACTCTCGCAGCTGTTCGACGGCATCGCCGCCGGGCTCGACGGAGTGGCCGAGGCCGGTATTCCCGAGCTGACGCGCGCCATGCGCGAGGGCGTGGCGCACGCATACCGCGCCGTCATGGAGCCGACGGAGGGCACGATACTCACCGTTGCGCGCGAGGCGACCGAGTTTGCCGCCTCGTCGGGCGCGGAGACGGTCAACGCGCAGCTTGATGCCTTCCTCGAGGAGGCCGAGCGCTCGCTGGCGCGCACGCCGGAGCTGTTGCAGGTGCTCAAAAAGGCGGGCGTCGTCGACTCGGGCGGAGCGGGACTGATACGCATCTCCGAGGGCGCGCGCCGCGCGCTCGAGGGCATCGATGACGATGACGACGCCGGGGAGACGGGCGGAAAGGCGCAGAAGGTAGACGTCAGCCGCTTCACCGAGGACAGCGTGCTCGAGTTCGGCTACTGCACCGAGGTGCTGCTGCGCCTGCAGAACGCCAAGACGGACGTGCGCAATTTCGACGTCAACGTCATAAAGGATTATCTGGCCACCGTCGGCGAGTCGGTCGTCACCTTCAAGACGGGGAGCGCCGTCAAGATACACGTGCACACCATGACGCCGGATCGCGTGCTGGCCTTCTGCCGTCAGTTCGGAGAGTTTCTGACGGTCAAGATTGAGAACATGTCGCTTCAGCACAACAGCCTCGAGAGCGAGCCGCTGCCGGACGACGGCGCGGGCGAGCGCAAGCCGTACGGCGTGGTCGCCGTGGCCTGCGGGGCGGGCATACAGAACATGTTCCGTGAGCTGGGAGCAGACGTCGTGGTCAACGGCGGGCAGAGCATGAATCCGTCCGCGGCGGACTTTCTCGACGCCTTCCGGCGCGTCAACGCCGACACCATAATCGTCCTGCCGAATAACGGCAACGTCATTCTCACGGCGCGTCAGGCCGCCGGAATGTACGACGGGGCCGACGTCCGCGTGCTCGAGAGCCACAACATAGGCGAGGGACACGCCGCTATCACCATGCTCGACACCTCGTCCGGCGACACCGGGCAGATACTCTCCGACCTCAGCACGGCCATGGAGGGCGTCGTCACGGCCGCCGTCTCGACATGCTCGCGCGATACCGAGGCCGACGGCCTGTCGCTCTATCGCGGCGAGTACATCGGCTTTGTGGGCGACAACGTGCTCTCGGCCGACAACGACCGCGCCGACACCGCGCGCCGTCTGCTCGACGGCATCGATTTTGCCGACCACGAGGTCTGCATAGTCATCTGCGGCCGCGACGCCGACGCCTGCGAGACCGACGCCATCCGCGAGTATCTTGCCGCCATCCACCCCGGCTGCGAGGTCTACGTGACCGACGGCGGGCAGGACATTTATCACTACATTTTCATTATCGAGTGAGGCTGTGCCTCTCATTGGAGACATGCAATGAACATCGCCGTATATTTTATTGTGGCGCTCGCCGCCTACTTTATCTCGGGGCTCAATCCCGCGATAATTCTGTCAAAAGCAATATATCATGAGGATATACGCAAGTCCGGCAGCGGCAACCCCGGCTTTACAAACTTTGCGCGTGTGTTCGGGCATAAGTACGCATGGCTTGTGTTCGTGCTCGACATAGGCAAGGGCGCGCTTATATCCGTGGCGGCGGGGGCGCTGTTCTCGCACTACTGCGGCTCGGGAACGCTCGGAGTCGCCTACGCGTACGCGGGCATATTTGCGCTGCTCGGGCACGCTTATCCCGTCATGTACCGCTTCCGCGGGGGCAAAGGTTTTCTGGTCTGCCTCTCGACGCTGTGGTTCATTCACCCCGGCGCCGGGGCTATCGGGACGGCGGTGCTGGTCGTGGCGCTGCTCACGACAAAATATATGTCGCTCTCGACGCTGGGCGCGCTTATCGTGGGCGCGATATTCGTGGTCGTCTTCGACGGGGCGACTGCGGTTTGTCTGATGTATGCCGGGTGCGTGCTGTTTGTGATTGTTAGGCACCGCGGCAATATTGCGCGGCTGATGCGCGGCGAGGAGCCGAAGTTCAGCTTCGGTCATAAGAAAGGTTGAGATGTATCAATGAAAAACCTGAATAACGCCCCGCTTCGGGCGGGAATTGATATAGGCTCCACCACCGTCAAGCTGGCGGTGCTGGGGCGCGAGGGCGAGGTGCTGTTCGGTGAGTACCGACGGCACATGGCGCAGACGCGCGAGGCGCTTGCGGCGCTTGTAGCCGAGGCGCGCGCGGCGCTCGGCGACGTCACGCTCGATATACATATGACCGGTTCGGGTGCTATAAGCATGGCGGGGACACTGTCCCTGCCTTTTGTGCAGGAGGTGGTCGCCGTTGCGACGGCACTGCGCACGCTCTACCCGCGCACCGATGTCGCCGTCGAGCTCGGCGGCGAGGACGCCAAGATAATTTATTTCGACGGCGGTCTTGAGGAGCGCATGAACGGCGTCTGCGCGGGCGGCACGGGCTCCTTTATCGACCAGATGGCGGCGTTGCTCCAGACCGACGCGGCGGGGCTCAACCTCGCCGCCGCCGACGCGCACGAGATATATCCCATCGCGTCGCGGTGCGGCGTTTTCGCCAAGTCGGACATCCAGCCGCTCATAAACGACGGCGCGGCCCGCGCGGACATTGCCGCCTCGATTTTTCAGGCGGTCGTCAACCAGACGGTGTCCGGGCTTGCCTGCGGCAAGCCGATACGCGGTAACGTGGCGTTTCTCGGCGGCCCGCTTCACTTTATGCCCGAGCTCAGGGCGGCCTTTGTCCGCACGCTCCATCTGACGCCCGAGCAGATCATCGATCCCGACAACTCGCACCTTTTTGCCGCCATGGGAGCCGCTATGCAGCGCGAGAGCGGCGAGCTCATGACACTCGGCCGGCTCGGCGAGGCGCTCGAGCGCGCGTCGGGCGTGCGGTACGAGACGGGGCGGCTGTCGCCGCTTTTCGCCGACCGTGCCGAATACGAGGCGTTTGAGGCGCGCCACGCCCGCGCGCGCGTCCGCCGCGGCGTGCTCGCGGACTACACTGGCGACTGCTACCTCGGCATCGACGCCGGGTCGACCACGACCAAGCTGGTGCTTATTGGCTCCGAGGGCGAGGTGCTGTTCTACGACTATCAGAACAACCGCGGCGACCCCGTCCGCACCGCCATCGACGCCATGGGGCGGCTGAGCGCCGTCATGCCGAAGAGCGCGCGCATTATGCGCTCCTGTTCGACGGGATACGGCGAGCAGCTGCTGAAATCGGCCTTTTCGCTCGATGAGGGCGAGGTCGAGACGGTCGCGCACGCGCGCGCCGCCATGTTTTTCGACCCGCTGACCGACTGCGTGCTCGACATCGGCGGGCAGGATATGAAATGCATAAAGCTGCGCGACGGCAACGTCGACAGCATACTGCTCAACGAGGCCTGCTCGTCGGGCTGCGGCTCGTTTATCGAGAATTTTGCCGTCTCGCTGGGGCTGACGGCGGGGCAGTTTGCCGAGGCGGCGCTGTTCGCCGACGCGCCCGTCGACCTCGGAACGCGCTGCACCGTTTTCATGAACTCCAACGTCAAGCAGGCGCAGAAGGAGGGCGCGAGCGTCGAGGACATCTCGGCGGGACTTGCCTATTCTGTCGTCAAGAACGCGCTTTTCAAGGTCATAAAGCTGGCCGACGCGCGCGACCTCGGCGAGCACATCGTCGTGCAGGGCGGAACGTTTTACAACAAAGCGGTTCTGCGCGCGCTTGAGAGCATCGCGGGAACCGAGGTCATCTGTCCCGACATATGCGGCCTTATGGGGGCGTTCGGCGCGGCGCTCATCGCGCGCGAGCGTGCGGACGGGCGACCGGGCTCAATGCTCGGCTTCGACGACATCGCGGCGCTGAGTTACAGCAGCGTCACGACGCGCTGCGGCGGCTGCGAAAACAACTGCCTCCTTACCGTCAACACATTTTCGGGCAACCGCAAGTACGTCACCGGCAACCGCTGCGAGCGGCGCGTGGGCGGTGGCGGCGGCAAGCGCGGCGAGGACATGTTCGACTACAAGCGTCGCCGTCTGTTCGCCTACAAAATGCCGGAGAACCCGCCGCGCGGTGTCATCGGCATGCCGCGCGTGCTGAATATTTTCGAAAATTACCCCTTCTGGGCGACGTTTTTCAGCCGACTCGGCTTTTCCGTCACGCTCTCGCCCTACTCGAGCCGCAGGATATACCGGCGCGGCATGGAGTCGATACCGTCCGAGTCGGAGTGCTACCCGGCAAAGCTGGTGCACGGGCACATTCAGTGGCTTATCGACCACGGCGTGGGCACGATTTTCTATCCGAGCGTGTTTTTCGAGCGCCGCGAGACCGAGTGCGCGCAGAATCACTACAACTGCCCCATGGTCATTTCCTACCCCGAGAACATCAAGAACAACGTCGAGGACGTAGCTGGCGGGCGGGTGCGCTTTATCCACCCCTTCCTCGCCTTCACTGACGAGCGAACCGTCACCGCGCGGCTGGTTGAGATCTGCCGCGACGAGTGGGGCATTCCCGCGCGCGAGGTGCGCGTGGCGGCGCGTGCCGCCTGGGTCGAGCAGATAGCGGCCAAGGAGGAAATCCGCCGCGAGGGCGCTGCCATGCTCTCGCGTATGCGTGCGGAGGGGCGGCAGGGAATAGTGCTCGCGGGGCGGCCATACCACGTCGACCCCGAGATAAACCACGGAATTCCCGAGATGATAGCGTCGTACGGGCTTTCGGTGTTCACCGAGGACAGTCTGCCCGCGCGCGGCGCTGGCGGGCGGCGTCTGCGCGTGCTCGACCAGTGGACCTACCACTCGCGCATGTACGACGCGGCCGAGTTTGTCGGGGCGAGCGACGACCTCGAGCTGGTTCAGCTCAACTCGTTCGGCTGCGGGCTTGACGCGGTCACGACCGACCAGGTCAGCGACATACTGACGGCGGCGGGCAAGTTTTACACCGTGCTCAAGATTGACGAGGTGAACAACCTCGGCGCGGCGCGCATACGCATACGCAGTCTGCTGGCCGCGATGAAGATGAAGGAGAAAAAGCCGTGCGCAGAGCACGGCGGCTACGATTACGAGCGGTGCGAATTCACGCGCGACATGTTCGACGCGGGCTACACCATACTTGCGCCGCAGATGAGTCCGGTTCATTTTGATCTTATCGAGCCGGCGTTCCGCAAGTACGGCTTCAACGTCGAGATACTCAACAACGCCACGCGCGGCGCGGTGGACATCGGCCTGAAGTACGTCAACAACGACGCCTGCTATCCGTCCGTCATAATGGTGGGGCAGATGATGGAGGCGGTTCTGTCGGGGCGCTATGATGTGCACAGGCTGGCGCTTCTCATGACGCAGACGGGCGGCTGCTGCCGTGCGAGCAACTATGTCGGGTTCATCCGGCGGGCGCTTGACCGGGCGGGGTTATCGTTCATTCCGGTGATTTCGCTCAACGCGGGCGGGCTTGAGAGCAACAGCGGCTTCAAAATGACGCCGGTTATGCTGATGGACGGCATGCGCGCGCTGATTTGGGGCGATCTGCTCATGAGGTGTGTGTACAGGGTACGTCCCTACGAGCTGGAGGCGGGCAGCGCCGACCGTCTGCACGCCAAGTGGCGCGAGATATGCGTAAACACGCTGCTCGGCGTTGAGAAGCGGTACAGCTACCGCGCCATCTGCGAGGGCATTGTACGCGATTTTGACGAGCTGCCCATCGACGAGGGGCGGCGTCTGCCGCGCGTCGGCATTGTGGGCGAGATACTTGTGAAGTACATGCCGCTGGCAAACAATCACTTAGTCGAGCTGCTCGAGCGAGAGGGAGCGGAGGCAGTTGTGCCGGACTTTCTCGATTTTATGGCGATGATGGTGTACGACAAGGAGCCGCGCCGTCGCGAGCTGGGCGGGGCGTGGTACAACCGCATTATAGCGGCGGTGGGCGTTGACGCGCTGGAGCGTTTGCGTCGGCCTGCGACGCGTGCGCTTACGGCAAGTCGGCGGTTCTCGCCGCCGGTGAGCATCGGAAAGATTGCCGACTATGCGCGCCCCTTCCTCTCGATGTGCAATCAGTACGGCGAGGGGTGGTTCCTCTGCGGCGAGATGGTCGAGCTGCTTCACGAGGATGTGCCGAACATTGTCTGCATACAGCCCTTCGGCTGTCTGCCCAACCACGTTATGGGCAAGGGTGTCATCAAGGCGCTGCGCGCCGCCTACCCCGAGGCCAACATCGCCGCCGTCGACTACGACCCCGGCGCAAGCGAGGTCAACCAGCTCAACCGCATCAAGCTGATGCTGGCTGTGGCGAGGGAGCGGGGTTAGTGGTACTTCGCCGTCTGATGACGGCGGCCAACACGGGGGATTTCGCCGCCTGCGGGCGGCGACCAACGCCACACGGCGTTGGATCCGTGCCGCCTTTTGGAAAAGGCGGGCGAAAACTTTGAAAAAAGGACGGGTTCAAGTCTGCGGACAAACAGAATGTATGGCTTTAGGCGTCCCACAGACTCCAACCCGCCCTTTTTTAAAAGTTTTGCGGGCCCCGTGGGGTCTTTTCTCGGGGGCTTTTTCAAAAGCCGCCCGAGCGGGGTTCGGGGCAGCGCCCCGAGAGCGAGCGTTTTTTGCTCACTTCATCCCTCAACCCAAAAACAGCTGTCCGCAAGGACAGCTGTTTTTGATTATATGCGTTCTGCGAGGGGAATGAATTCGCGCTCGCGTTCGATGCACTTGTAGCCGGGGCGGATAATGCGGTGAGCCGTACTGAACTCCTCCATGCGGTGCGCGCACCAGCCCGCGACGCGGGCGACGGCGAACAGGGGAGTGTACATTTCGACCGGTATGTCAAGCATGCGGTAGACGAGGCCGGAGTAGAGGTCGATGTTGGCGCACATCGCGCGGTCGATGCCCTTGAACTCGCGGAAAACCTCGGGCGTGAGACGTTCGATGCTCTCGAGCAGCTCGAAGTCGGCACCGTAGCCCTTCTTGAAGGCGAGATCGCGGGCGTAGCGCTTGAGCATCTTCGCACGCGGGTCGGAGACGGTGTAAATCGGATGCCCCATGCCGTAGATAAGCCCCGAGCCGTCGTTGGCCTCGCCGCGCAGTATTTTGACGAGATAATCGCACAGCTGACCGTCGTCGCGCGTGTCGGCGACGTTGGCCTTGATGTTGTCGAACATCTCCTGAACCTTGATGTTCGCGCCGCCGTGACGGGGTCCCTTGAGCGCGCCGACAGCTGCGCTGATGGCAGAGTAGGTGTCGGTTCCCGAGGAGGACAGCACGCGGCAGGCGAAGGTCGAGTTGTTACCGCCGCCGTGCTCGGCGTGGAGCACGAGACAGAGATCGAGCAGGTGCGCCTCGTCCTCGGTAAAGCTCTTGTCCGAGCGCAGGACGCGCAAAAAGTTCTGCGCCGTCGACAGCTCGGGGCGCGGGTTGTGTATGTGCAGACTGCGGTCGCAGAAGTAGTTCTTGTAGACCGCGTAGGCCTGACCGGCGATGACGGGCAGCCGCGCCGTAATTTCGATGCTCTGACGGAGCATGTTCTCAAGCGTCGTGGTGTCGGGATCCTCGTCGTAGGCGTAGAGCGAAAGAATGCCGGTCGAAATTTTGTTCATGAGCGAACGGCAGGGCGCTTTCATGAGAATGTCCTCGGTGTAGCGGGGCGGCAGACGACGGTAGGCGTCAAGCAGCGTGTTGAACTTCGCAAGCTGCGCCTCGGTCGGCAGCTCGCCGAAAAACAGCAGATAGGTGCACTCCTCAAAGCCGTACCGACCCTCCGACGCGTAGCTCTCGACCAGCTTCGACATGTCGTAGCCGCGGTATTCGAGCTTGCCCTCGTCGGGCACCTTTTCGCCCTCGTTGACGACGTAGCCGTGCGCGTTGCCTATGCGCGTAACGCCGGCCGTGACACCGGTGCCGTCGGCCTCACGCAGACCGCGCTTGACGCGATAGCTGTCGAATGCGCGGCTGGGTATACTGTATGAACTTTTCGCCTCCTCGACAAAATCGTCGAGAAGCTCGACAATTTCGGTCGGGACGCCGGGCTGTGAAATATTTTCTCCTGAAAATTGCATAGGTTTGACCTCTCGGGTGGAATTGTAACTGATATTATACCATATGGCGCACATAATTGCAAGAGGTTTTTGATAAAAATTCAAAACCGCACGTAAAATTTTATTTTCGCAGACATATAATTGCTGTTGACAATCACGTGAATGCATGATATGATATGTTTGAATGTAAAGCCTTCCAAAAATTCAATCGGAGGATAACAGCATGGCAAGAAACATCGACAAAGAGCGTTTTTTCGGCAATATGGAGGATCTGAAGCAGAAGAGCCACGTCGGCAGCGGCGACGGATATGAGAGCATGACCGCCGAGGAGCGCCGCCGCACACGCATGCGCAATCACTATTCGTGACAGCCCTACCGCCGCTACGGCGTCGGGCAGAACCTTTCGTACGCCTCGGTGGTCTTTCGCGAGACTCTGCTCGCCATATTCGCGGCGGCGTTTTACGGGATGTATGTCATCACCTTTATGTTCGGTGTCGGCGGGCTTCTGTACGCGACGCAGTTCAGCGTGACGCTTACGGTCGTGCTTGTCGGCGCGGTTATCGCCGCGGTCGGGCTGCCGATTTTGCGCCGGATACTGCGCCGGGTGAGGTTTATGAAGCGCCTCGTAAAGCTGGCAGAGCGCGAGAGGTTGGTGGTCACAATCTACCGCAGTCCGCTGCGCAGTCTTTACCGCGACGGCGGCTGCCCCGATTTTGCCGTGGAGTGTGGCGGGCGGGTGTACGAGTGCATGTTTTTTCCCTGCCGTCGTCGGCTGACGGTGCTAAAATTCGAGCAGCCGGGGCGGGTCAAAATTGTGACGGGCATCCTCAAAAACCGCTTCAAGGAGGCGCTCAGTCTGCACGAGCGTGTCCGCGAGCGCGATTTCGGCTTCGAGGTGCGGACACCGGCGGACGGCCGCGACGTCGTCAGGACGGTGATACTCAACCCCGTGCCCTACCGGCTGTTCTGCTTTGACACGCGCGACGGCTTTGTCGCCGAGGGCGGCTCGGGCTCGGAGGCGTTCAGCTACCGTTTCTTTAACGCCAGCGGCTTTTTGAGCGAGATTGAGCGACAGTCCGTAGAACATTCGTGAAAGCAGACAGGGGGACGGAAACAATGAAGAAAATGACACGTGAGCAGATTTGCTCTCTTATAAAAACGGATGCGCTTTGCTTGTCGGCATTTGCGTGCGCAACAACGGTGAGGAGTGTCGGTCGCGCTGTGGCGCAGCGGGCGGGACGTCTGAGACACGAGGGGAGGCGTGATACCTGACGCGCTGCGGAGATATTTTCGGTACCTCGGAAAATATCTTCTTGACAAAGCCGCCTTGTTAGTTTACAATGAAGGCAGTGTTTGTTGGAGGTCTGTATGGAATATACAAAGCGAATGACCGCCGCGCGGGATAACTTCTTCGACGGCTACAACTGTGCGCAGGCGGTGCTTCTGGCGTTCGGCGACGTCACCGGGCTCGCTCCCGACGTTGCGGCGCGAGTAGGCTCGTCGTTCGGC
Source organism: Bulleidia sp. (assembly GCA_963640785.1). Taxonomy (GTDB): domain Bacteria; phylum Bacillota; class Clostridia; order Oscillospirales; family CAG-272; genus UMGS1002. Next base: position 22,488 of record CAVIBA010000005.1, on the reverse strand, counting down.
GGCGGAATGGCGCGTATGCGCGAGGTCTGCGGCGCGGTGAGCGGCATGCTCATGGCCGCCGGAATAGTTTTCGGCTACGCGACGCCCGAGACGGGCGAGGTCAAGATGCAGCATTACGCCTTTATCCGCTCGCTTGCCGACGAATTCCGCGCGTTAAACGGCACGATAATCTGCCGCGAACTGCTGGCGGGTATCCCGACCACGCCCGGCGGTGACCCCGAGGCGCGGACGCCCGGGTACTACCATCGCCGTCCCTGTGGCGAGCTCATCGCGCAGTGCACGGGCATACTTGAGCGACGTCTCGACGCTGCGCACCGTACCGCGCCCGATGCGGAAGACCGATAAACCGTAAATAATAAAGTGAGGTACACCATGTCAAAAATGCTCAAACTGATCGCCGCGGCGGCGATTATCGCGCTGCTGTGCTGCGCGCTCGCGGCCTGCAGCGGCGCGAACAATCCCGCCGACGACACCACAACGCCCGACGGAACTACGTCAGGGCAGGGAGGTGACAACACTCCCGGCACTACGGCGGGCGACATTGATTATACGACAAAGAAGGATTTCAACATAGTAAAGGACGGCAGCGCGGTCTGCCGCGTCGTCTGCCCCGAGGACGCGACCCCGGACGAGACGGCGCTCGCCGACGCCATCATCGGCAGCGTGACGCGCAGCACGGGCGTGACGCTTGAGAAGGCAGTGACGCTCGGCCGGGACGACGAATACGAGATTGTCATAGGCCACGGCATATACGACAAGGCCTCGGAGATATACGACCGTGCAAGCTACGGTCAGTGGGTGGCCACGAGCTGCGGAAACAAGCTGATCGTCTTTGCGACGGACAGCGCCTCCTACACCAGCGCCTCAAACCAGCTCTCGCGATACATGGGTCGCACCGAGGGCAACAGCCTGACGCTTGCGACCGTCCTGATGGGCGCCGACACCTCGACGGCGGTGTCGGTTTCCGTCCCCGTGCTCCGCACGACGGGAGTGCCGGCCTACATTCAGAAGGTCGGCGGCGTCGACACGCAAAAAAAGTGCACGCAGGTGGCCTTCGGCAGCGTGTCGGCGGAGGTGTATTCGCAGTATATCGCGCGGCTTGAGTCGCTCGGCTACGTGCGCGTAGCGGAAAATGAGATAAGCAAGAACGTCTTCACAACGCTGGTTAAGGACAACGCCATGCTGACGGTCGACTATCTGCCGTCAAGCCGCCTCATGCGCGTGATTTCAGAGCCCGCATATGAGAAGTACATAGGCACGCTCATGGGCGGCGAGCGCAAGGGAGCCGTCAAGCTGATGCAGATAGAGGACACGACGCACGATCACCCCTCGGCCTTTATCGTCACGCTGGCGGACGGCCGCTACTTCCTCTACGACACCGGCTTTGACGCCGGAAGCAGTGCCACAGCGCCCCAGCTGATGGAATACATGCGCAAAAACAACACCTTCACCGACGGAAAGGTTCACATCGCGGCTATATTCATCAGCCACCCGCACCCCGACCACATGGGCGGTTTGCTCCACCTGGCGAAGGAGTATTCCTCCGAGATAGTGTGCGACGCGGTGATGTACAACCTCGTTTCCGTCGATATGCAGAGCGTGCTGAGCACCGAAACGCTCAACGCGCGCCAGAACGAGATCAACAGCGCGGCAAAAACGCTCGGCGCTGACGTTTACTGCGTGCGCGCGGGGCAGAAGTTCACGCTGTCCGGGACGGAATTCAACGTCCTCTTCACGCCCGATGAGCTGGGTAACTACAAGCTCACCGGCACGAACGACAAGGGCGAGAGCGACACCAACTACGACATGAACAACTCCTCTGTCATCCTCACCATGCTTGAGTCGGGGCAGAGCGTCACGTTTATGGGCGACTGCCGCGGCGGCGAGGCGGCCAAGGTCAAGACAATGTACTCGCGCGGACTGCCTGGCAACATAATGCAGGTCGCGCACCACGGCTTCAACGTCTCGGCCACGCTCGACCTCTACAACATGGCGCGCCCGTCGGTGCTGCTGTGGCCGATACGCAGCGAGGACGCCGAGACGACACGCTATTTTGTCAAGCAGCTCCAGGCGGCCGACTACGTAAAGAAGCATTTCTACGAGAATCAGCAGGTCGAGCTGACGCTGCCCTATACTCCATAAAACCAAGAGCTTCAGAGAGCCCCCGAAAGGGAGCTCTCTTTTTTGTCTCCGCACAATTTACGGATTGCACGGGTATTTTAATGACAGAACCCTGTCAGTCGCAGGGGAGGGCAGGGTGGTATGATTAGTCCGGGATAACCAAAAGCGCCCGCCCGAGGGGCGGAAAGGAGATAGTATGACATGGGAAATCGCGGTAGGGCTGTTCACCATCCTGTCCGCCTTTTGCGGCGTGATGAGTGTGGTGGTGAAGGTCAACAAAACCCTTACCACGCTTGACATCTCTGTCAACAGGCTGAACGAATCCATGAAGGAGCAGTCGGCCAAAACGGAAAAAATATTCACACGGCTCGAGCAGTATGACCGAAGGCTCGGCGCGCTGGAGCGCGCCGAGCCGCGCCCGTCGACACCGTCGCACCCGTCGCGTCCGTCGCACCCGCCGCGCAGGCGTCCGACGGTGTCGGTCTGGCCGGAGCCGCAGAGCTACGGAAAGGAGGTGAGCGGATATGAAGAAAATTGACTGGAAGGCCAAGCTGTCCAGCCGCAAGCTGTGGGCGGCAGTGGCCGGGTTCGTGACGGCGATTGCCGCCGTCTTCGGCGCGGACGACATGACGACGCAGGAGATAACCGCCGTCATAACGGCGGTCGGCGTGCTCGTCGCCTACATCATAGGCGAGTCCTGCGTCGACGCGAGCAGGGAACAGAACACGAAATGAGTGCCGTGACTGCTGAAATATGTCCTTTTTGGACAAATGTTTTTATAAATCGACCAAAAGATTTTGATTAACCTCTTTACTTTTGCGCTGTTTTGTGGTACTATATAGAATTGAGGCAAAGTGTAAACAATGCCCCCCTGACGTAAGAAAATATATTACCTATACAGGAGGATTCCCCAGATGGCAATCAAGCGTAAGAAGATTTCTATGGATGGTAACACCGCGGCGGCGCATGTATCGTATGCGTTCACCGAGGTTGCGGCCATCTACCCCATCACGCCTTCCTCTCCGATGGCGGAGCAGGTTGACGCATGGTCGGCTGCCGGTAAGAACTATACCGGTGATCCGGCCATAAACATTTTCGGTGACAAGGTAAAGGTCATTGAGATGCAGTCCGAGGCAGGCGCTGCGGGCGCCGTTCACGGCTCTCTCGCCGCAGGCGCGCTGACGACTACCTACACGGCATCCCAGGGGCTGCTGCTCATGATCCCCAACCTTTACAAGATTGCGGGCGAGCTGCTGCCCTGCGTTATTCACGTCTCGGCACGCTGCGTAGCATCGCACGCGCTCAACATTTTCGGCGACCATTCTGACGTTTACGCCTGCCGCCAGACCGGTTTTGCCATGCTGGCTGAGACCAACCCGCAGGAGATTATGGACCTCGGCGCGGTTGCTCACCTCGCAACCATCGAGGGTCGCGTTCCCTTTATCAACTTCTTTGACGGCTTCCGTACCTCCCACGAGATCCAGAAGATCGAGGCCTGGGACTACGCAGACCTTGCGAAAATGGTCGACATGAAGGCTGTTGACGAGTTCCGCGCCCGCGCGCTCAACCCCGAGCACCCCGTGCTCCGCGGTTCCGCCGAGAACGGCGATATCTTCTTCCAGCACAGAGAGGCCTGCAACCCCTACTACGACAAGCTGCCCGCTATTGTCGAGAAGTACATGAAGAAGGTCAACAAGCTCATCGGCACCGACTACAAGCTGTTCAACTACTACGGCGCTCCCGACGCTGAGGAGGTCATCATCGCTATGGGCTCCATCTGCGACGTCGCTGAGGAGGTCATTGACTACCTCACCGCCAAGGGCAAGAAGGTCGGCCTTGTGAAGGTCAGACTCTACCGTCCCTTCTGCGCAGACAAGCTGGCTGCCGCGCTGCCTGAGACCGTCAAGAAGATTGCGGTTCTTGACCGCACCAAGGAGCCCGGCGCGCTCGGCGAGCCGCTCTACCTTGACGTTGTCACGGCACTTGCCCGCGAGGGCGTTGACGCTCAGATCGTCGGCGGACGCTACGGCCTCGGCTCCAAGGATACGCCTCCCGCTTCCATCTTCGCAGTGTTCGACAACCTCGCAAAGAAGAATCCCAAGAACGACTTCACCATCGGCATTGTCGACGACCTGACCGGTCACTCGCTGCCTGAGAAGAAGTGCCCCGACACCTCTGCGAAGGGCACCATCTCCTGCAAGTTCTGGGGTCTCGGCGGCGACGGTACTGTCGGTGCTAACAAGAACTCCATCAAGATCATCGGCGACCACACCGATAAGTATATTCAGGCCTACTTCCAGTACGACTCCAAGAAGACCGGCGGCTTCACCGTGTCTCACCTGCGTTTCGGCGACAAGCCCATCAAGAGCCCTTATTACATAAATAAGGCCGACTTCGTCGCTTGCCACAACCACGCATACCTCGACAAGTACGAGACCATGATTACCGACCTCAAGCCGGGCGGAGTCTTCCTGCTCGACTGCCCGTGGAGCGAGGCCGAGCTTGACCACGAGATTCCCGCAAGAGTCAAGCAGTACATCGCCAAGAACAACATCAACTTCTACATCATCGACGGTACGGGCATCGCGGCCAAGATCGGTAACGTCAAGGTCAAGAACACCGTGCTGCAGTCCGCATTCTTCTCGCTCGCAGGCGTGCTGCCCAAGGCAGAGGCTGTCGAGTACATGAAGAAGATGGCATACAAGTCCTACATCAAGAAGGGTCAGGCTATCGTTGACCTCAACTACGCCGCTATCGACGCCGGCGCTGACGCTTATGTCAAGGTCAATGTTCCCGCCGCCTGGGCTACCTGCCCGGATGACGCTCCCGTCGCTCCCGTTACCGACAAGCGTGAGGATCTCGCTGACTTCGTCAACAAGATCGTCCGCCCCGTCAACGGTATGCAGGGTGACGCGCTGACCGTTTCCGCCTTCAAGGATTGTGCCGATGGTACATATCCTCAGGGCGCTGCTGCGTTTGATAAGCGCGGCGTTGCAGTTACCGTTCCTGTATGGCACGCCGAAAACTGCATCCAGTGCAACCAGTGCGCTTTTGTCTGCCCGCACGCCGCTATCCGTCCCTTCGCTATGACCGAAGAGGAGGCTGCCGCCGCTCCCACACAGACCAAGTTCACCGAGAAGCCCGTTATCAAGACCAACTACAAGTTCACCATGGCTATAAGCCCGCTCGACTGCATGGGCTGCACGCTTTGCGTAAAGGCATGCCCCACCAAGCCCGAGAAGAGAGCGCTTGAGATGGTTCGCACCGAGACTCAGCTTGACCAGCAGCCCGTCTTTGACTACGCTGTCAAGAACGTCTCCGAGAAGCCCGAGATCATCAACAACACTACCGTTAAGGGCAGCCAGTTCAAGCAGCCTCTGCTTGAGTTCTCCGGCTCCTGCGCAGGCTGCGCCGAGACCTCCTATGCACGTCTCATCACACAGCTGTTCGGTGAGAGAATGTATATCTCCAACGCGACCGGATGCTCCTCCATCTGGGGTGGCTCCGCGCCCGCAACGCCATACACCGTCAACCGCGAGAGCGGTCGCGGTCCCGCATGGGCGAACTCGCTGTTCGAGGACAACGCCGAGCACGGTCTCGGTATGGCTCTCGGCCAGAAGACCATCCGCGAGAGACTGATCGCAAAGATCGAGAAGATGGCCGCTTCCGACAAGGCAAGCGATGAATTCAAGGCTGCCGCACAGGCATTCCTTGACACCAAGGAAGACGGCAAAGCCAACGACGCCGCTACCAAGGCTCTCATCGTCGAGCTCGAGAAGGCTGCTGCCGCGGGCTGCCCCGATGCACCCGCTGTTCTTGCCGAGAAGGACTACCTCGCCAAGAAGTCCGTCTGGATCTTCGGCGGCGACGGCTGGGCTTACGACATCGGCTTCGGCGGTCTCGACCACGTGCTGGCTTCCGGTGAGGACGTCAACGTCATGGTCTTCGACACCGAGGTTTACTCCAACACCGGCGGACAGGCGTCCAAGGCTTCCCAGCTGGGTCAGGTAGCGCAGTTTGCGGCTGCCGGTAAGGCCATCGGCAAGAAGAACCTTGCAGAGATCGCTATGTCCTACGGCTATGTCTACGTTGCACAGGTCGCTATGGGCGCTGACATGAACCAGACGCTCAAGGCTCTGCGCGAGGCCGAGGCTTACCACGGCCCGTCGCTCGTCATCGGCTACGCTCCCTGCGAGATGCACGGCGTCAAGGGCGGCATGCAGAACTGCCAGCTCGAGATGAAGAAGGCAGTCGAGGCCGGTTACTGGCAGATGTTCCGCTTCAATCCCACGATTGAGGGCGAGGGCAAGTTCGTGATCGACTCCAAGGCTCCCACGGCCAACTACATCGACTTCATCACCAGCGAGGTTCGTTACGCCCGTCTGGCACAGCAGTTCCCGGATCGCGCTAAGGTGCTGTTCGAGGAAGCCGCTGAGAACGCCAAGGCTAAGTACGAGAGACTCACAAAGTACGGCAAGCTGTATCAGTAAGCCGCATATAAAAACCCCCGCCGACCATCCGGTCGGCGGGGGATTTTTTGTATTCGGTTAGCCGAGCGTCGTGACGGTGCCTATGAAGAGGGGCAGATCGCTCTCGCAGTCGACCACGGCGTAGACAAACGGGCGGTCGAGCACGATATTGCGAACGTAGTCCATTGCGGCTTGATCCATTGCGCCCCACGAGATGGCCGCGGCCTTGGTGCCGTTGCGGTCGACCTCGATGACGGCCTTCTGGCGGAAGGCGGAGCAGTAAAGCTCGCGCGTGTAGGACATGCCGGAGAAGTCGGCGGTGGGCTCAAACATGTCGGTGACGCCGAGCGAGGCCATGAGCGCTCTTAGGTCAGTGTCGGAGGAGCACTTGAATTCCGGCATAGTGACGGAGGCCTTCTCACCCGTTTGAGAGTCCCACAGCGCGCGCCATGTGTCGCCGTCGAGCGAGGCGATGTAGTCGTAGATGTCGGTTTTCTGATCCGGCAGTATGCCGACGAAGGCGTAGTGGCCGCCCGCATAGCGGCGTGCGAACGCCTGTGCGCCGCCGTAGCTCATGTAGATCTCTTCGGAGTGCAACATGGTGACGTTTGACACTGAGCCTTTGTAGCTTGTGAATTTGCCGTCGTTCACGTCGGCGCGCTCGTAGGGGGATTCCCATTTTGCGTCGAACAGCAGGGCGTTTATCAGGTACATGCAGGTGTTCTCGGGGATTTCCTTGAGGATTTCCTTTATCAGCCTGTCGGTGTTTTTGCTGCACCACGAGTTGATGTCGCGGACGGTGGAGGCGTCCATGGGTGTGTTGTAGACCTGCGCGTCGTACCAGTCGGCGTTGGCCTGGAGGAAGGAGGACTTGATGTCCGAGGCGACGGACTGGTCTATCCAGATGGAATTTGCCAGATTCAGTTTGACGTTCTCCGCATCAAGCCCCGCGGTGAAGCCGTACAGTCGGCGGTTGAGCTGATCGACCGTCATGCCGAGCGCGCTCTCGATCTGAGCGCGGGTGTTGCCGTCGCTGCCGTTGGCCATGAGGGCGAGGCAGATGGCGGCCGAGAGCGGCGAGATGACGCTGTTCTGACCCTCCTCTCCTGCGGCGACGCTCTCGCGGAACAGCGAAATGGTGACATCCGTCAGCGAGCCGCGCACGCCATCCGAGACCTCCGACGCGGCGGGCGTGCCGCTTGTCTTGCGGCTGTACCCGGCGGAGAGACAGCTCGAGCGTATATTTCCCGCGGAGCAGGCGGTCAGCGCCGTGACGAGCAGCACAGCCGTCAGTGCCAGCGTGACGGCGGACATTATAACCTTGTTTTTCTTCATGATGGTTTTCCTTTCTGCATTTGTGATTTGGCGAAAAGCATTCTCTACCCATATAGACGAAGACGACAAAACGGGTCAAAGGTTCCGGCTCCGGGAAAAATTTTCTGAAAAATTTTCGGTGATGCGGCTGCAGCCGCCCCCGGGGCCTTCTGCCGGGCGAAAAGTCCCCTGCGCCGCACGGCGCAGGAGATTTTTGAGCGTTTATTATCAGTCGATGCTCTTGTCGATGTTGAAACGGGTGATTTTGCGCGAGGTGTTCTTGACGAACTCGGTCTTGCGTATCTTGACCAGCCCCACGGACTTGTAGGGCGCCATGTTCTGGTTGGCCTCGCGAACATTGGTGTCGAAGTAAGCCTTGACGGCCTCGTCGCCCGATATGCCGTGACCCTCAAGCGCCTCGTAATCGGGGTAAATCTCGGCGACGATGACCTCGCGGTTTTTGTCTGAGCGGCTATCGCCCTCGTAAGCCACGACCTCGCTGACGCCGTAAATGCGCGAGAGCTCGGTCTCGATCTCCTCGGGGTAGACGTTCTTGCCGTTGGAGAGTATGATGAGGTTCTTGATACGTCCCGTGATGTAGACCCAGCCGTCCTCGTCGATGCGGCCACAGTCGCCGGTGCGGAAGTAGCCCTCCTCGTCGAACGCGGCGGCGGTTGCCTCCTCGTCGCGGAAGTAGCCCAGCATTACGTTGGGGCCCTTGACGCAGATCTCGCCCTCGCCGTTCTCGTCGGGATCCCTGATTTTGACCTGCTCGCCTATGATGGGCGTGCCGACGCTGCCGCTCTTCTGGTAACGGTTGCGGTTGCAGGTGATGAGCGGCGCGCACTCGGTGATGCCGTAGCCGTTCAGAATTGTGATGCCGATGGCGTCGAAGGTGTCGATGATGTCCTGATTGAGCGCCGCTCCGCCGCAGATTATCATCTCCAGCTTGCCGCCGAAGGCTGAGGTGACGCTCTTGAACAGCGTTTTGCGCAGATCGATGCCGACCTTGCGCATTCCGTTGCTGACCTTCATCAGCTTGCGGAGCGCGTTTGCCTTGCCCTGCTTCTCAGCGGCGGCCCAGATGCGCTTGTAGAACGTCTCGACGAACAGCGGGACAAGAACCAGATGCGTCGGTTGCTGCTCCTTGAGCTCGTTCAGAATATACTTTATGCCGCTCGAAATGTATATTTCCGAGCCCTGCGAGAAGTGACCGACGAAGTTGACCGTCGAGCCGAAGGTGTGGTGCGGGGGCAGCACGTTGAGCGTCTTGGGCGTGATGTCGAACAGATACATGCCTTGCGTCATGTCGGAAACTATGTTGGTGGTGGACAGCATGACGCCCTTGCCCTTGCCGGTAGTGCCCGAGGTGAAGACGATGGAGGCCATGCGGTCGGGGTCGATTTCGTAGTCGTAGTAGGAGTTATCGCCCGCGGCGACGAGCGCCGCGCCCTCGGCCTCAAGCGCGCGTACGGTAGTGTCGGTAGTGTCGGCGGTGTCGGCTGTGTCTGCGTCGTCGCCGGTCAGGCGGAAGAAGGCGCTGACGGTCGGCAGCCCGGCCTTGATGCTGTCGATTTTCTCGGCAATGGCCGCGCTGTAGCAGACGGCCGTGCACTCGGCGCGGTTGACGATGCCGGCAATGTCGGCTGCGGGGTAGTCCTTGTCGATAGGCACGGTCACAGCGCCGATGGACATGAGCGCGAAGTAGGTGCAGATCCACCCAAAAGAGCTCTCGCCGATGATGGCGACCTGCTTGTCGCGCATACCGTGCGCGATGAAGGCGGTTCCGAGGTTGCGGATGAAGTCGCGCGCCTCGGCGTAGGTGACGTGGATGACCTCAGTGTCGCGGGGATTCTTTTTGTAGGAAATAGCGTAGCGATCCGGATATTTGGCGGCTACGTTTTCGGTCATGACGCGGAAATCTCTGAAAACTGTCGTTTCGTAGAGCGGATAATTGGGGTTCTTGAAATTTTTCATGCTTTTCTCCGTGCCGTAGCTAACGCGGCTGACGCAGTGTTATTACGGGCTCTTATATAAATTTTTTGCCGAACCGCAGGCGGCGCGGCGGAATCAGGCTTCAATTAAATGTGTAAATGCGCAACAGATATATTGTAATGTTTTTTCGATTAAAAATCAAGAGGTTTTTTTATTAATGTTATATTTGCTTTGAAAAAATCTCTACCATGGGTAGAATTCCGGTATACGGATAGGAGAATGGCATGTGCCGCGCCGAAACGCTGTTGCACGGAGGGGTACGATATGGTATCATCTACGAGGCTGACGTTTTATGTACCACACAAATATAAACTGAAAATAAAGAAGCAAGGGGTGCAGATATGGCGAATTCCGGTCGTGCGCGGCGCGAGACGCAGATAATTATTTTTGACCAGTGGGGAAAAGTGCTCGTCACCCTCCCGGATTACGGCCCGGCGCGGTGTCTTGAGAACATATGCCCCGGACTCGAGCGGCTGCGGGACATCGTGCGCGAAATACACCCCGAGCTGCCCTACCTGCCGATAATACCCGAGGGCACGCCCTGCCGGAGTATAGTTTTCCGCGGCTTCGGACGGTTCAACGGTATGTACCTGCTTATCGCCGAGGGTGTGGCGGTTCACAGGCTTGCGGCGCAGTGGGAGTTGGGGTGCGCACAGATGGCCCGGCTCGAGGAAAACGCCCCGCGCATGGGCGTCGCGCTGCGTTCGGCGCTTGAGGCCTACAATATCGAGCGCTCGTCCGCGCCTGACGCGCGCCTGCTTGCCGACGCCGTCGCACGAACGGTCGGCATTACGTTCGAGCGGTCGGATACGGAGGGCAAGGCCTGCCCCGGACTCATGCCCGACGGCTCACTGCTGCTGGTTCAGCTGCTCCTGACCTTTATCGCTGCCAAACGGCGCGGCGTGCGCCGCGCCGTCATGAGCGAGCGCTCGCTGCCGCACCACGTCGCGCTCGACTTTCCGGGACTGCGCTGCGTTGGCGGCGAGACGCTCGGCCTCGACCGCTGCCGTCAGATGGCAGACACCTACAACACGCTCTACATCGCGCACTACGACGGGGAGCGCGGCAGGTTGCACGTCACCATCGATGCCTGCCTGCATGACAGCGCCCTGCTCGGAATAAAATCCGATATAGTAATCGCGGACTGATTGTGGCAGCCGAGGGCTCTGTTTCGCATAATTATTTTTATAAAACTGTTGATTTCAGAGTCGATTTGTGTTATCATTACGGCATAACATGTCAATGGAGATCGAGTTTATGAAACATATTTTCGTCATCAATCCGGCGGCAGGCGCCACCGATCAGACCTCCGCTATCACGGAGTCTCTTAAGGCCGAGTGCGCTGACCTCGACACCGAGGCTTATGTCACAGCCGGACCCGGCGACGCTACGCGCTATGTCGCCGACTATTGCCGCGCTCACGAGGGTGAGGACGTCCGCTTTTACGCCTGCGGCGGCGACGGCACGCTAAACGAGGTCGCCTCGGGCGCGGTCGGGTTCCCTCACGCCGAGATAGGCGTCTATCCCTCGGGCTCCGGCAACGACTATGTCAAATATTTCGGCGGCGCTGACCGCTTCCGCAATATCCGTGCGCTGATGGAGGCTCCCGGCGTCGACATCGACCTCATGAAAATCGGTGACCGCTACTGCGTCAACATCTGCAACTTCGGCTTTGACACCACCGTCGCCAAGACCATGATAAAGGTCAAGCGCAAAAAGATTATCGGCGGCAAGCGCGCCTACGTCACCGACGTCGTCACGGCGCTCATCAAGGCCATGAAGAACGATTGCATCGTCACGGTCGACGGGGAGCAGCTCAACGACAAAAAGATACTGCTCTGCACCATCGCAAACGGCAACTACGTCGGCGGTTCCTTCCGCTGCGCGCCGCGCTCCGTCAACAACGACGGCCTGCTCGAGGTCTGCCTTATCAACAAGATTTCGCGCTTCCGCTTTGTCTCGCTGCTCGGCTCCTACACCGCAGGCGAGCACCTCGACGACGAGAAGTTCAAGGACTGCATCGTCTACCGTCGCGGCAAGCACATTCACGTCACGGCTCCCGCGGGCTTCTCGATGTCTGTCGACGGCGAGATAGTCGACGGAACCGACTTCGACATCGAGGTCATGCCCTCCGCCCTCCGCTTTGCCCTCCCGCCCCAGCCTGCTACGTCCGAAGCTGACGCCGCTGCAAATGCAGCGAAAGACGCTTCGGAAACCGCTTCCGGAGCCGTCAAATAAGCCATGCTGATCGATATTTACATAGGGCTGTCCCTCATCGGGGCGGCGGTCACGGTGTGGCTGACGCACATTCACTGGCTGTTTTTCCTGCTTATTGCTCCGGGATACATTCTCGGACTGTTCGTGCTGCATCTGACGGTGGCGCTGATAATCTCGCTTTTTGTCGACAAAAAGCGCCCGGTCGACCATGTGGGCGGCTTCTGGCACTACGTAACGGTTCAGACGACGTACGCCGTGCTGCGTGTGGCGGGGGTGCGGTACCGCGTCGTCGGCGACGAGCTGCTGCCGCGCGACCGCCGGTTTATGCTGGTCTCGAACCACCTATCGCGCTTTGACCCCATGATATGCATGGTGCACTTCCGCCGGACGCCGCTGGCGTTCGTGTCAAAGCCCGAGAACTTTGACATCCCGATTGCGGGGGCGTTTATTCACAGGTGCCGTTTCCTCTCGATTGACCGTGAGAACGCGCGCAACGCGCTGACCACGCTCAACACTGCCGCCTCTTACATCGGCTCGGGCGAGATGAGCGTCGGAATATACCCCGAGGGCACCCGTTCCAAGACGGGAGAGCTGCTCGAATTCAAGGACGGCGTTTTCAAGATTGCGCGCGACTCGCACGCGCCGATTGTGGTCATGACCGTCCGCGGCACCGACCGGGTAAAGGGCAATTTCCCTTTCCGTACGACGCCTGTCGAGCTGCGCATTGTGCGGGTGATACAGCCCGAGGAATATGCGGGAATGCGCATCGGCTCAATATCCGCGATGGTACGACGGTGCATGGTTGACGATCTGCGCGAGGAGAACGAGCTCAGCACGTCTGCCGTGGCGAAGTGAAAGTTTGAATTGAGGCATCACCGCACAATGCCTGAGTGGCACACTTGCCGGGCATTGCGCGGTGATGCCTTAACTTCTCCTCACCCGGCGCTCTCGCGGCGGAATTTCCGCAGAGTCTTCGGGTCGAGCGCGAGGCACAGCGGGACGATGAGCACGCCCGCGATGATGGCGTTCGGAATCATGTATGTAGCGTTGTAGCCGAACGAATATTCCCAGACGTTCATGCCCTCGGGCGCGTACGAGGCCCACAGTATAACGCCCGAGAAAGAGCTGCTGAGGTAGCGTATCAGGTTGACGACCACCGCGCCGACCGAGTAGCCGACGATGCGGTTCCTGCCGCACATGCGGGCAAATACCGGAGCGAGGCCGACGACAGTGAAGGCGAGCAGGTAGTCGAGTAAGAAGCAGAGAACGTTAGCCCACAGGGTTCCGGCAGGAGGCGGGTAGAAGCCGCCGGTCAGCAGCTGCGTGAACGTCCACACAAACCCGGCGAGCAGACCGCAGCCGGCGCCGTGACGATATGCGTAGTAAATCAGCGGCACGGTCGCGATGGTGATGGAGCCGCCGTTCGGCATGCTCGGCAGCAGCGACATGAGAAGGTCCAGCACGACGGCCAGCGCTACCATTGCCGCGCCCTCAACGAGTGCCAGAAGATCGTTTTTTGTTTTGCTCTTCATTTGTTTTGTTTTCCTCCGAAGAAAAATAAAATAAAATCGCCGTGTCGGGTACATAGCCTGACACGGCGATAGTTTGACTGTGTATCTCCGGCGCGCGACTGTCGCCGCTGCGTCGAAGCATCTCCCTACGCCGGTATTACCCGTATCAGGTTCATAGGGTTCGGGAGGACGCTCCCGTCTCAGCCGTTGTTCACAGCACCCCTTTATTCTGTTTTATTCTGTCTCAATAATAATAGTTGGGATTGACCATAGCAATGTCAATCTGCCCGAGCAGCTTGTCGTCGACCTCGATTTTGTCGATGTATTCCTCACAGCGGCTGGTGAAAAGCCACTGCTGGACGTTGTCGGTGAAGCTGTTGGACTCGTTCTCGAACCACACTGACTTGTCCGAGTCCTCGTATGCGCCGTCGTCGAGCTCGTACTTCATGATGACATGATAGCCGTACTCCGACTCGACCACGCGTATCTCGCCGTCCTCCATCTGGCACAGCTGCTCGATGATGTCGACGATGTACTTGTAGCTGTACTGCGCGTTGATGGGGAAATAGTAGCCGTCGGGATTGGCGGTCTGGCTCTCGGAGTCGTCGCTGTATTGCTCGATGTAGCCCTCGAACGCCTTGGTGTCGCCGACCTTGGTGAACTCGGCGATGTCGTTTGCGTCAGAGGCGCGCTTCTCGAGCTCCTCATTTGTGTAGGACGCCGTGCGGTAGTTGCCGGTGTCGGGATCGGTGGTGTAGGCGGGGACGCCGTTCTCGGAGTCGTAGGCGATGGTGCCGTCGGCGTTGTAGTAGATGACGTTGCCGTTCTCATCCGTCTTGACCTTGCCGTTCTCGTCGACCTGCCGCGTGCCGTTCACCTTGTCGTATACAGGCTTTTCGGTCTCGGAGTCGTAGTAGATGACGGTGCCGTCAGCGTCGGTGACGTAGATGTAGTAGTAGTTGGCGAAGAAAATCTGCTTGAAGCGGACGTAGTTCTCGCGGTAGTATTCGTCCTTGAGCTCATCCGAGACCTTAGAGAGATTGGAACCGTAGAGGTAGTCCTGAAGGTAATTTATCTTGGCCTCGATGAGGTAGGACTCTCGCAGCATGTTGTAGTTGACGCCGTAGTCGGAGAGTATTTTGTTGAGCGCGGCCTTGGAGCCGTCTCCGTCGCCGATTACAAGCTCATCGAGCTTTTCGTCGACCTCGTCAATCGCGGACTGCGGCAGCGCCAGCTTGTACTCCTCCTCAAAGAGGTAGAGCCCGGCGAGGTAGGACTTGACGCACTGCAGAATGTAGGCCGTCCAGTAATCGTTGTAGGTCGTGCCGTCGGTGGAGATGGTGGTCTGCCAGAACTCGCTGTATTTCGCCTTGGAGCCGTAGTAATAGGTGGTGCACAGCGTGCCCTTCTGACGCGACAGGTACAGCTCGTATAGATTGAGCGATATGCTCTGGCGCGAGAGCTTCATGAGCTTGCCGGAAGAGCAGGATGTGAGCGACATGCCGAGCGTTATGAGTGCCAGCAGGCAGCAGACGACCCGCAGGATATTCTTTTTCATAGGCTTTGTCCTTTCATGGAAAATCTTTAGACAGGGCTCCGGACGGGTCTTATGATATTTTACTACACTTTTTACTTTTTGTCTATACCCTGAGCGCTTTTTTGCGCAATATATTTTTTGAGCACGTCGTCGGCAAAGTCGAGAACGTCGACTCCGGAGGGCTTTTTGAGCGCGATGTGCTCGGACGGCGCGCCCGAGAGCCGCGCGCCCCAGACGGGATTTGCGCGCGAGAGCGCCTGCCAGATGAGCGGATCGAGGGAATCGGAGTAGAGGCGCAGCGTGTTGCCGTCCTCGACTATTTTGTCCATGCCGCACTCACGGCCGCGGGCGCGTATGAGCGCGATGCGAAGCAGGCTCATGACGGGCTTGGGCGGGTCGCCGTAGCGGTCGATCAGCTCGTCGGTGATGTCGCGGCGGTCGTCCTCGTTGCGGATGCCGGCGATGCGCTTGTAGAGCGCCATGCGCTGGGCGGCGCTCGAGACGTAGCTGCCCGGCACGAAGGCGCTGACGTCGAGAGTCATGGTGCACTCGGGCACCTTGACCGGCTTCTCGCCCTTCTGCTCGAGCACGGCCTCGTTGAGCATTTTGATGTAGAGGTCGTAACCGACGGCGTCAAGATGTCCGTGCTGCTGTGAGCCGAGCAGGTTGCCTGCGCCGCGCAGCTCGAGGTCGCGCAGAGCGATCCGGAAGCCCGCGCCGAACTCGGCGTACTCGCGCACGGCCTCGAGACGCTTTTCCGCAATCTCGGTCAGCGCGCGGTTGGGCGGGTAGGTAAAGTAGGCGTAGGCGCGGCGCGAGGAACGGCCGACGCGCCCGCGTATCTGGTGCAGCTGCGAGAGGCCGAGCCGGTGGGCGTTGTCGACTATCAGCGTGTTGGCGTTGGGGACGTCGACGCCAGTCTCGATTATGGTGGTGCAGACGAGAATGTCTATCTCGCCGAGCAGCATCTTCTCCCAGATGTCCTCGAGCTGCTCGTGATCCATTTTGCCGTGCGCCGTGACTATGCGCGCGTCGGGCAGCGCCTCGCGCAGGTGTCCCGCAACAAGATCGATGTTCTCGACCTCGTTGTGCAGGTAGAACACCTGACCGCCGCGACGCAGCTCGCGGCGTATGGCCTCGGTGATGATTATGTCGTCGTGCTCGAGCACGTAGGTCTGCACGGGCAGGCGGTCGCCGGGCGCTTCGTCGAGCACCGAGATGTCGCGGATGCCGCCCATGGCCATGTTGAGCGTGCGCGGGATGGGCGTCGCGGAGAGCGACAGCACGTCGATATTGCCGCACAGCTGCTTGATTTTTTCCTTCTGTGCGACTCCGAAGCGCTGCTCCTCGTCGATAATCAGCAGGCCGAGCTTGGAAAACTGCACGTCCTTGGAGAGCAGGCGGTGGGTGCCTATGATTATGTCGACATCGCCGCGCGCGACGGCGCGTAGCGTGGCCGCCTGCTGCTTGGGCGTGCGGAAGCGCGAGACCATATCGATGGTGACGGGAAAGCCGCGCATACGGCTGACGGCGGTCTGGTAGTGCTGGAGCGCGAGAATGGTGGTCGGCACGAGAATTGCGACCTGCCGCCCGCCGAGCACGGCCTTGTAGGCGGCGCGGAAGGCGACCTCGGTCTTACCGTAGCCGACGTCGCCGCAGAGCAGTCTGTCCATGGGGACGGGGCGCATCATATCGGCCTTTATGTCGTCGGTCGCGTTGAGCTGACCCTCGGTCTCGGTGTACTCGAAGGAGGCCTCGAAGTCCTGTTGGAAGTCGTCGTCGGGCGGGAAGGCATAGCCGGGGCGCTTCATGCGCTGGGCGTAGAGCTGTATGAGATCCTTGGCGATGTCGGCGACGGCGGCGCGGGCCTTGGCCTTGGCGCGCCCCCACTCGGTGCCGCCGAAATGCGACAGCTTAACGTTTGCGTCGTCGGCTCCCGCGCCGATGTAGCGTGAGACGAGATCCATTTTTTCAACCGGCAGAAACAGTCGGTCGCTGCCCGCGAATTGCAGCTTGATATAGTCGCGGCTGACGCCCTGAACGGTCAGGTTTTCTATGCCGAGGTAGCGGCCGATACCGTAGCTCTCGTGGACGATGAGGTCGCCCTCGTTGAGCTCGTTGTAGGACATGATGGCCTGCGTGCCGGAGCGGCGGCGGTTGCTCTTTTTAATTTTGGACGCGCCCGCCGTCGCTTTGCGCGTCTCGGGGCGGGTGGTCAGCACCGCAATTTTGGGCACGACCAGCTCGTACCCGCGCACGCCCGCGTCGGGACGTATGAGAATGGCTCCCGCGGGCAGGTTGTGCGGGGTGAAGTCGCCGGTCTCGGCGCCGAGATAGGCGCGGAAGCCGGAGTCCGCGAGCATGCCGCGCAGATTCTCCGCTGCGGTCGCGTTCTCGGCCGAAATGAACATGCGATAGGAGGCCGAGACGTAGTTCTGAAGGTCGTCGCACAGCAGCTGGTAGTTGCCCGCGTAGCTTACTGTGTGCTTGGTGCGGAAATTGAATATTCCGGCAAGCCGCTGCGAGCCGACGCCGCCCGCGAGCGAGTCCATGTGCAGCGTGGCGCAGCGCTCGCGCAGCCGGTCAAAGTCGGCGACGGGGCGGTTGTATTCGGCGTATTTCGCCGCGACCGTGCCGCTCTCGATGAGCTCGGTGACGGTCTGGTTCGACATCCACTCGAAGGATTTGAGCCGTTCGCCGACGGCCTGCGTCGAGCGGACGAGCATGAGCGTGCGGTCGGGAAAATAGTCGGCGAGCGTCGACTTTTCGGGGTATATCAGAGTGATGTATTTGTCGAGAAAGCCGACGTCGGCGCTGTTGTCGAGCGTGTTGAGCTCGCCTGTCAGCTCGTCGGAGATGCGGTCGTCGGTGGTGCGGTGGCGCAGCGCAGATATGGCGCGGCGGACGAGCGCGCGGCGCTCGTCGTCGGGCAGCACCTCGCGCGCGGGCGTCATGTGGACGCCGCCGATATTCTCGGTGCCGCGCTGCGTTTCGGGGTCGAAGATGCAGATGCGGTCGATGTCGTCGCCGAAAAACTCAATGCGGACGGGAAAAGAGCCCGCGCGCGTGCAGTCGCCGAGGTTGTAGACGGCGTAGGGCGGGAAAATGTCTATAATGCCGCCGCGGCGTGCGAACTGACCCGCATTCTCGGTCAGGTCGACGCGGCAGAAGCCCGCCGCGCTGAGTCGCGAGCACAGCTCCTCGGGGTCGGAGGCGTCGCCCGCGAGAATGTCGAGCATACTGCTCTGCAGCCGCTCGGGCGGGATGGTGTAGCCGAGCGTGGCGTCGGGAGTCGTGACGACGGCGTCGTAGCTGCCCCCGAGTATGCCGGACAGCACGCGCAGCCGCTCGTACTCAAACTCGTGCGAGGCGGTGATGTTGTAGAGCGTGAGGTCGCGAATGGGGAAGTGGACGGCGCGCAGTCCGGCGCTTTTCAGCTGCTCGACCGTGCGCACGCATTCCTTCTCCTCGGAGCAGATAATGAGGCCGCACCCGAAGCGCTCGTGCGTGTCGGTGAGCAGCGAGACGGTCATGGCGTCGGTCGCGCCGTCGCAAAGACCCGTGACGAGCGACGGCAACGGGCGCGCGGTGGTGCGCTGCTTTATTAGCAGCTCGAGCAGCTGCGGGTACTCGCGATCCTCGCGTATGCAGTCGGTGAGGACGTTGTTCATGACGCGCCTCCGCTGTTGCAGTGGCGCACAGCGGCGTCGGTGTCGCCTGAGATGAGCAGGCCGAGCGTGTCATAAACGATGCCGAACAGCCGGAACAGCGTTTCGCGGTCGCACTCGGGAATCTTGCCGAGCACCCAGTCGGCGAGCTCATAGTCGCGGCTGGGCGGCGCGCCTACGCCGATGCGTATACGCGGAAAGGCGTCGGTGCCGAGCTGCTTTATGGTGCTGCGCAGACCCTTCTGTCCGCCGTCGCTGCCCGACATGCGCAGACGCAGGCGGCCGACGGGGAGGTTGATGTCGTCCGAGACGAGAATAATTTTTTCGGTGGGGATGCCGAAATAGGAGGCGCACTCTTGCACTGCCTGCCCGGAGGCGTTCATGAGAGTCTGGGGCTTGAGCAGGACGACGCGGTGTCCGCCGAGCTGAGCGTAGCCGAAGAGCGCGTGAAATTTAGCGCGGTCGAGCGTCACGCCGCAGCGCTGCGAGACGTAGTCGAGCGCGAGAAACCCGGCGTTATGCCGGGTGAAGGTATATTCCGCGCCGGGGTTGCCGAGCCCTGCGACGAGGTACTCAGGCGTGCCGGCGGGCTCCTTTTTTTCGATGGATTTGAAGAGATCAAAGATATTTGACATAAACCCTCTAAGCCGCCGGTCTGCGACCCGCGGCGGTGTTATTTTGTTGGGTATATTATAATGGATTTTTGTAGAAATGTCAAGGGGGGAGGGGGTGTGGCTATTGCATACAGGCATATGCAATAGTCCGCACCCCTTCTCCAACTCTCACTGATAACGGTCGAAATAATCCTTTATCATGTCATACTTTTCTTTGAGCCAGGTGATGGCGGTGTCGTAGCTGTCGCGGGCGTCGCGGAGCTGATCCTCGAATTCGCTCTTGATGCCCAGTCCCAGCAGCTTGGCCTTTATTATGCCGCGGTAGGTCTCGCCGATGAACTTTATGCCCGCGTCGTACCGCGCGCGCGAGGGGACGTACCCCTTCTCGCGACACCGCGCCAGCACCTCGCCGTAACGCTTGACCGCGAGCGCGATGCTGTCGTCCCACGAAACGTAGAGCGTGTCCGCTGCGCGCTCGCCGAGACGCTTTACCTCGGCCGGGTTCCTGAGCAGCGCCGTGAGCTCGCGGGCGAGATCGTCGGCGCACCTTTTGGTGGTCTCGTCGACGCCTGAACTGCCGTCGGTGCTGCCGTTTTTGCCGTTGCCCGAGCCGTTGCCCGCATTTTCGCCTGCGCCGTCGGTTGCGCTGGTGGCTGCGCCGGTGTTCCCGCCGATCAGAATGCCGTTGTCGCCGTGCGTGACGCCCTCGGCCGAGCTGGAATCGCGTATCAGTACGCTCGCCGTGCTGCAGGCCGCCGCTTCCTTGACCACCAGCGGGTTGTTGTCGAACACGCTCGGCAGCAGAAACAGATCGGCGCGGCTGTAATACGCCTTAAGCACGGCGCGGTCGTATATCGCGCCGGTGAACACGCAATCGCCGCCGAGCCCGATGGCGGAGGCGTATTTTTTTACGTCCTCGAGGTCGTCGCCGTTGCCGACGAATATCATCCGGAACCGCTGCCCCGAGTCCCTGACCTGACGCAGCCCGTCCAGAATTATGCGCAGTCCCTTGTACCACAAGACGCGCCCGACGAAAAGCAGCACCGGCACGCCGGGCTCGAGCTCGCAGTCGCGCTCGACCGCCTCAACAAGCGTCGCGTCGGCGGGGGTGCGGTCGATGTCGACGCCGTTCGGCATGATTATGTAATCGCCCTCGTAGCCGAGGCTCTTGAGGTTCTCACCCGCGCCGCGGTTGACGACCCACACGTCGTCCGCCGCTTTTATGTTGTTTATGACCTCGCGGATGGCGGGCTCGTGGATGAATTTCAGCTTGACGGCGCGCTTTATGTCTATGTCAAACTTGGTGTGATAGGTGAAGACGAGCGGCACGTGCGTGATGTCCCGCAGCTCGCGGCAGAGAAACAGCGAGGCCATGGGGCAGTGCGAATGAATTATGTCCGGACGGAAGGCGGACAGCCGCTCCATCGCTCCCTGCGCGAAGGGGTATCCGGTGCGGTAGCCCACCAGCTTGACGGTATTTAGGCTGGCGTACCGCACAACCTCAAAGGGATATTCGTCCTTGACTCCGGGGTAGCGCGGCGTGGCGACCACCGCCGCGCCGTATTTTGACTGAATTATATTGCCGTAGTTTACAACAGTGTTGCTGACCCCGTCGATGAGCGGGGGGAAGGAATCGTTTGCCAAGCAGACTCTCATGTGCTTTGCCTCCGTGTTTCAGTCCAGCAGCTTGATAAAGCACCGGCGGCGCTTGTGCTGGCGTGTTTTAAGAAATTTCCACTGAAGCTGAATATTCATATTGTTCTCGAGCATGGGGCCGGTTTCGGCGGTCTTTATGCCCATTTCGTGACAGCCGCGCAGGACGTGATCCATGATGATTGCGTTCACGCCGGTGCCCCAGAGGTCGGGGTGGACGGCGATGAGGAACATATCCATGCTGTCGTTTCGGTGCAGTGAGCGCAGAACGCCCATCCAACCGGTCGGGAACAGACGCCCGCGGCTGCGTTTGAGCGCCTCCTCCATCGACGGCGCAGCGACGCCGAAGGCGACCATGCGGTTCTCACTGTTCATAACGAAGCAGGTCAGGCGCGGGTTGACGAGCGGGATGAACTTTTTGGCATAGCGCCGTATCTGCCGCGGCGACAGCTCGACCGTGCCGTACAGCTTTTCGTACGCGACGTTGACGAGCCGGAACACCTGCTCGACGTAGGCTGCGTACTCGGCCTGATGCCGCACGTGCGCAACGTGCAGTCCGAGCCGCTTTGAGACGAAGCGCGCCGTGCGGGACAGCATGTCCGCCGTGCGCTGATCCTCGGGCACCTCAATGAGCGCCTCCGTCCAGTCGACGTCCTTGACATAGCCGAGGCGGACGAGATGGTCGATGTAGTAGGGATAATTGTAGTAGGTGATGAAGAGGCTGCGCTCGTCAAAGCCCTCGACCAGCATGCCCTCGCGGTCGAGGTCGCAGAAGCCGAGCGGGCCGTGAATCTCAGTGCAGTCGCAGGCGCGGGCGTAGTCCTCGACGGCGGCAAAAAGCGCGTCGGAGACCTCGGTGTCGTTGATGAAGTCAACCTGCGTGAAGCGCATACGGTGCGTGCCCCACTTGTCGTTGGCGCGGTGGTTGAGTATGGCGCCTATGCGGCCGACGACCTCGCCGTCGCGCAGAGCGAGAAAGCATTTTGCGTCGCAATATTCGAATGCCGGGTTCTTTTTCTGGCTCCAGTCCGACATGTCGTCGCCGAACAGGGAAGGGACGTACTGCGGACAGTCGGCGTACAGCTTGTTCGGAAAATCGACAAACGTGCGCAGCTCGCTCCGGGTTTTGACTTCTTTGATCGTTACCATAAATGCCTCGCTGAATGATGGTTTGATACCTTAATCAATTATATCACACAAAGCGCCATCTGTCAGCAGTTTTAAGGGATCTTTAATGATAAATTAATATTTTCACGCGCCGGATATTCGCGTTTCGTGACGATATTTGCGACGCGGTGCGGCTCATGACGCAAAATAACAGGATCCTCCAAAAATGTACATTTGTCAATGATGTGAGACCAAAAAGTTAAAAAAATAATTGTTAAGTTA
>CAVIBA010000004.1:0-38100 GCA_963640785.1 Bulleidia sp. | reverse complement strand
CTCTATTTTATCACAACTTTATTAACAAAAAGCGAAAGTATCCTCGGTTTCATAATCCCGTCGATGCCTTTCGCAGAAAGGCAGTTTATAAAAATGAGATCAACTGCTCCTATGCGCACGGCCAAGATAGGATACATCATTGTGTCCGCGATAATGATTGCGCTCGGCCTTGTGCTTGTTATTTACCCCGAAATTTCTTTACAGATGCTCGAGATTGTGTGCGGCGCGCTGTTTATTGTGTTCGGCGCAGTCAAGCTGGTTGGATTCTTTTCGAAGGATCTGTACCGCCTCGCATTTCAGTACGACCTTGTGTTCGGAATATTTATGGTCGTGCTCGGCATTATAATGCTGGTCAACCCCGGCACGCTGACGGGCTTCATTTGCGTCGCGCTCGGACTCTCGGCGCTGATTGACGGGCTGTTCCGCGTGCAGATGTCGGTCGAGGCCAAGCGTTTCGGTATCGGGACGTGGTGGCTTGTCTGCGTGTGCGGCGTGCTCAGCGCCGTGGCGGGTGTTGTCGTTATGGTGCGCCCCGCCGAGAGCGCGCCCGTGCTCATGACTCTCATCGGCATCTCGCTCATGCTCGAGGGTATGCTCAACCTTATTACCGTTATCGTTGCTGTCAGAATAATCAGAAATCAGCAGCCTGACGTCATTTACATTGAAGCAGATGAGTCGGAAGAAAACTGAGAGCGCCTCTGGCGGCCACCACTGGCTCAACATCACAACAGCTGTCATATGGGTGTGCATTATCGTGGTGTGCATCATAAACCGCGACAAGCTGACCGTCGACGGCGTGCTTAAATTCTCGCCCTCCGACCCAATTATGGCGGGGGTAGTGCTTGTGCTGCTGTTCGCGCTCAAGAGCATGAGCTTTTTCATGTACTGCGGCATTCTGTACGCCGCAAGCGGCATAATGTTCCCGCTTCCCGTGGCGATACTTCTGAACACGCTCGGAACGGCGGTTATGGTGTCCATACCCTATTTTCTCGGGCGGCTTCAGGGCAAGGACGCAATGAATCGGCTCGCCGCACGCTTTCCGCGTTTTGACGCAGTCAGGCAGCTGCGGGCGCGCAACGATTTCATGTTTACGCTGATAGTGCGTCTGGTCGGCATGCTGCCGAGCGACGCCGTCAGTATATATTGCGGCGCGGACGGCGTGGAGTACCGCCACTACCTGCCCGCCTGCATCATCGGCTTTATGCCCGAGATCGTGACCTTCCCGATTCTCGGCACCAACGCATCAACCCCCGGCTCGCCCGAGTTTCTAATACCGTTTGCCGTCAACCTTGTGTTCATGGCGGGCTCCGCGGTGACGCTGGCCGTCATGAACCGCAGACGCAAAAAATCAGAAGGGACATAATAATAATGCAGATACTGCTCAAGGTTTCGTTTTTGTTCATCATCGGCGGCTCGCTCGGCTGGGTGCTCGAGTTGTTTTACCGGCGGAACGCGCACGGCAAGTGGATAAACCCCGGCTTTCTCGTCGGGCCCTGCCTGCCGCTGTACGGCACGGGCGTGGTGCTGCTCTATTCCATCTGCGAGATACCGCTCGACGGTATACGCTCGGAGCTCTGGCGGCATATGGTGGTTATACTCATAATCACCGCTGTTATGACGGGCATCGAGTATGTCACGGGGCTGTTTTTTGTCAACGTCATGAAAATCAAGCTGTGGGATTACTCGCAGAGATGGGGCAATATCGGCGGGATAATCTGCCCGCTGTTCACGCTGTTCTGGGGCGTGCTCGGAGCGGCTTATTACCTGTTTCTACACGGGTATATGTGCGTCGCGGCCGACTGGATTGCGTCGCATCCCGTGTTCGGATACTTCGTCGGCATGTATGTCGGAATACTGGTGGTGGATATAGGATATTCCTTCCACATAGTGTCCAAGATACATACATGGGCAAAGGAGAGCAAGATGACGGTGCGCTACGAGGAGTTCAAGCTGTCCATCCGGATGCACGCCGAAACGCTAAAGAACCGCAAGCATTTCGTTTTCCCGTTCCAGACGCTGCTGACGCTGCGCGAGGAGTTTGAGAACTACAAAAAGACCCGGAGCGAAAAGAAAAAATAAAGAAAAAATAAGGCGTCGCCGCGCAATTGTCCATTGTAATTGCGCGGTGACGCCTGAAATTTTCCCCGCACCGAACGCCGGCGTTCGGTGCGGGGCTTTTGTTTGCTTATATTACGCCAACGTCGACGTCGACAGTGTCGCCGAGAGGGAGCGAGTATATCACCGTGGCGTCGGGACGGCGGCCGCAGATGCGGGCGAGCGCCGCGGCGTAGTAGCTGATCTGCGTGCGGTGGCGCTCGGAGAGCATGGCGGCGGCGAGCGACGGGGCAGCGAGCTGCGCGGGGGTGAGATGGTCGGTTTTGTAGTCGCACAGCACGAGACGGCCGGAGGCGTCGGTGAAGAACAGGTCGATGACACCCTGCACGAGCAACTGCTCGCCCTCGAGCTCGCGGGAGGTGTCAGCGTCGTCCGTGAAGGCGGCGGCGGGCAGCGTTATGTTGAAGCGCTGCTCGCGGTGTACGTCGTGAGACGAGCACAGTGCGGCGAAAAATTCCGAGGAAAAGAAGGTTTCAAGCTGTCCGATGTTGACGACCTCCGCCATCGCCGCCGGGATGAAGCCGCGCTCCCGCAGTCGCGCAAGCTCGGCGGTGACGCCGTGCGTAGCACAGTAGTCGAAGTCACAAAACTGCAAAAACACGTGTGTGGCAGTGCCGCGTTCCGCGGGCGTGATGCGTCTGCGAGCGCTCGCTGACGAATGGCCGCCGTCCGCGTCGACGGGAATATCGGCGTCGGGAGTCAGGAAACGCGGGGCGAAGGTCATAGTGCCGAGCTTTGGGACGGCAGGCTCCGATGTGTGAGCTTGGTGTGCCGCGGGGGGCGCGCCGATGTCCTCGGCGTCCTCGTCGAGCATGCCGGGGTACAGCTTGGAGACCGACAGCTTGGCGGGCAGGCGCGTAAGGTGCTCGTAGGGGTAGGCAAAACTGAAGCGCGCCTCGAGCTCGCGTTCAAGCGCCTCGCGCGTCTCGGCCGACGGGGCGGCCTGTCCCGCCTCACGACGCGGCGCCGGGGTGTAGGGAACCGGCTCGGGAAAGGCATCATCGGGGATAAGGTCGAGCCGGTAGCAGGCCTCGGCGGGCGGCGTCAGCGAGAGCACGGCAAGCAGCCAGTCAAGATAGGAGGTCGCGTGCAGCAGGGGATATGGGTGCCCCGTCTCGCGGCAGAGACCGGCGGTGAGCAGCTTTTTGGACAGTCCGCGGCGGCAGGAGGCGGTGATGATAAGCTGCTCCCGCGCCCGCGTCATTGCGACGTAGAGCAGGCGCATTTCCTCCTCGATCTGGAGACGGGTGCTGTCGAGCGCGGCGGCGGTGTGCAGCGGCGTGCGCAGACTGGCAAGGCCGGTCGCGTCCTTGAGGCGCATGCCGGGGCCGAGCCGACGGCTGAAAATAAACTCGCGCTGTGCGTCGCGCAGGTTGAACGAGCTGCCGCAGCCGCACACAAAGCAGACGGGGAATTCCAGTCCCTTTGAGTGGTGGATGGTCAGCACGGTGACGGCCTCAGCACCCGGCTCGGCGGGGGCGATGTCGCCCTCGTCGCCCTCGGCGATGGCCTGGTTTATGTAGCGGACGAAGTTGTAAAGTCCGCGGAAGGAGCCCGCTTCAAACTGCCGGGCATATTCATATAGCCGCTCGAGGTCGGCGCGCGCGGCGGCATCGGTGCAGAGCGAAAGAATGGCCGTGTCGCGGTAGAGACCGCGCAGCAGCCTGTCTGCGGACAGCGCGCGCGCCATGCCGCGGTAGCCGTCAAGACGCGCTATGAAGGCGCGGCATTTGTCGGCGAGAGCGTCATAATTTTCTGAAAATGCGGTCACAGCGTCGTAAAGCGAAGACTTTTTATCTGCGTTTTTACGTATACGTGACAGCTCGTCCATGGTGAATCCAAACAGCGGCGAGCGGAGCACGGCGGCCGTCGGGATGTCCTTCTGCGGGTTGTCGATGACGGTGAGCAGGCTTATCATGAGTGACACCTCGGGGCGCGTGTAGTAGCCGCGGGCGCTGTCGCTGCTGACGGGAATCGCCAGCTCACCGAGCTTTTCCGTCACGGCGGCGCAGGCGCGCTTGGTGCGGCAGAGCACGGCGATGTCGGCGGGACGCAGCCGCTCGCCGTCGTCGCGCCGTCCGGCTGCGAGCAGCTCGGATATGCGCGCGGCGACGTAGGAAGCCTCGGTGGGGGAGGCTTCGTCGTCGGGGTCAGCAGCCGGGGATGCGGGGGAGGCCTCGCTGCCCGGTGCGGCGTCCGCGACCTGTTTGCCCTGCGCGCTCTCCATGCCCTTGCCCTCCTCGGGCTTGTCCGGCGGGGTCAGCACCGTGACGCTGACGCGCGTGGGAATGAATCCGTCGGGCGCGCCCTTGCCGAAGACGAGATCGTCGCCCGCGCCGTAGCCGACCGATGCCCCGCACGCCGGGAAAATGCGCCCGCACACGAGGTTGACGAAATCTATCACCGTCCTGTCGCAGCGGAAGTTCTCGGACATGAAAATGGTCTCGCCGTCGCTCTCCAGGCGCGAAAACTCCGCCCGGTAAGCGGCGAACAGTGACGGCTCGGCGCCACGGAAGCCGTATATGCTCTGCTTGATGTCGCCGACCATGAAGCGGTTGTGCCCGTTCGACACGGCGCGGAACAGCTGATCCTGCACCTCGGTGACGTCCTGGTATTCGTCGATGAAAATCTCGTCAAAGCGGGCAGAGTAGTCGCGCGCGAGCTGAGTCGGTGCGCCGTCGGGGCCGACGAGCAGGGTGTAAGCGTAGCGGCGGAGGTCGTCGAAGTCGCACAGGGCGCGCAGTTGCTTTTCCTCGTTTATGCGACGGTCGAAGGTTGAGAGCACGCGGTACATCGCCCGGCACATGGCCGCCGTGCGCTCAAAGCCGCGGCGTATCTCATCCTCGTCCTGCGCGAAGGCGCGGGACTGAATGCTTGAGTGCGTGCTTTTGGAGTCGCGCAGCCCCGCGTGTATGTCCTTGCGGACGGCCGACCACATCTCGGTGCGCGGCGTTTTGTCGGCCTTGCCGAGCCGCCCGAGCGGGACGGGCGAGTAGCCGAGCGCGATGCTCCGCGCCGAGGCGTAATCGCCGTCGTCGATGGCGGAAATGAGGCGGCGGCAGTGCCCCAGGTCGGCGGCGAATGCGGGAAGGTAGCGCAGGCGCGTTTTCTCGTCGCCGTCGAGCTCGTCGACGGCGGACTCGAGCACGGTCGCGTAATAATCAAGCTGCGAGCGCACCTCCGCGGCACAGGCTCGGCCTGCACGCGTGTCGTAAAAACGCATGCCGAGCTCGGCGTCGAGCGTCTCGTAGCTGTGCCGCAGGTATTCGATGCCCTCGGGCAGGCCGAGCAGGCGGTCGTAGGTGTCGCACAGCAGCTCGGGAAGGGAGGAGTCGTCCTTGTTGCTCGAGGTAAGACTGTCTGCGAGGTCTGCGAAGGAGTCGCCGTCGGTCTCGAAGGCGGCGTCTATGACGTCCTCCATGACCGAGCGCTTGAGCAGACGCAGCTCGGTTTCGTCTGGGATTCTGAACACGGCCGGAAGCGGCAGCGATGAAAATCCCGCCTTGACGACATCCGAGCAGAAGGAGTCGATGGTGCAGATTTTGGCCGAGCCGAGCAGCATCAGCTGGCGCAGCAGCCGCTTGTTGCCAGGATCCCCGGCAATGCGTTCGGAAAGCGCCGTCGATATGCGGCGGCGCAGCTCTGCGGCGGCGGCGCGCGTGAAGGTGACGGCGAGGATGCGGGTGATGTCGGTCGGCTCGTCCGCGCGGGTGAGCGACTGTATTATGCGCTCGGTCAGCGCGGCCGTTTTGCCCGAGCCGGCGGCGGCCGAGACGAGAATATCGTGCCCGTGCGCGCCTATGGCGGCGGACTGGGACGGCGTCCATTTTATCTGTTTTTTCATATCGTCACCTCAGTGTCCAGGCGTCGGGCGCGCGCTGCGACACACGGCGCTGTACTCGCAGTTGTCACACTGTGAGCGCCCGTTGTGCCGCCGCGGCGCGGCCGACGCGTTTCCGGAGCGCATTTTTTCGTTGATAGTGCCGAGCGTCCTCGAAATTTCGCCGCACAGCTCTCCGAAGCCGTCGAGGGACAGCGTGTTGTCCTTGCCGCGCGAGGTGCGCGGCGTGCCGAGAAAGGCGGGGTCGAGCGTGTCGTTCATGGCAAGCATGATGTCGCGCTCGCCGAGCAGCGGACCGCTGCGCTTTATGTTCTCGATGGCGTAGCGGCGTATTTCCTCGGGGCTTATGTCGCGGTCGACAGTAATAAGGGGCAGATTGGCCGAGAGATACAGCGCACCGGCGGGGTAAATGTGCCCGTTCGGCGGGCAGCCGACGGCCTCGCGGAACTGCTCCGAGCCCGAGTTGCACAGCGTGAACAGATAGAGCAGCAGCTGAAGACCGAGTCCCTCGGCGACGTCGTCGGGCGAGTAGACCTTTTTGCCCGTTTTGTAGTCGACGACGCGGATGTAGACGTCGTCGCCACGGCGGAATAGATCGACGCGGTCGACCACGCCGCGCAGCGGCAGCGCGTCGCCGGACGGCGTCGGGAAACTGGCCGCCTCTGGAAAGGCCGGGTCGGAGCCGTCGACGGACAGCTCAAAGAAGGACGGCCGGAACAGGCTGTGCCGGAATTCCTCCATTATGTTGTATATCAGCACCATGGCAATGCGCTTGAGCCGCATGACGAGAAACGCCATGTGACCTGCGCGGCGGTCGTCGTCGGGCATGAGACGGCGGGAGTAGTCCTCGATTATGCGATCGGCAAGGCGCTCGACGGCCTCGTCGTCAAGCGAGGTGTCGAGACTGCCTGTGGCGGTCGCCTCGCGCAGAAAGCACTCCATAACGTAGTGAATGAAGACGCCGACGTTGGCGCTCGAAAAGTCGGCCGGACCCGAGGTGCGCAGCCCCAAAACGTAGTCGCAGTAGTAGCCGAAAGGGCACATGACATAGCTCTCGAGCCGCGACTGCGACAGCGCCGCGCCGCCGAAAAGCGCGTCTCCGGTGTCGCGGCTGACGGTGCAGTCGGCGTCCGAAACGGGGATGTCGAGCGCGGCGAGGCGCGGGGCAAGACCCGCATCGCGGCTGAGCACGGCGCGCAGGGCGGCGGCCTCGTCGGTGTCGCCGAGCGAGGCGAGGTATTCGAGCGCCACCTCTGGCGACTGTATAAGCTCAATCGGCGGCAGTGTGGCGACGTCTGTGACGGCGACTGCCGGGTGCAGCTCGCACACGCGCGCTATGACGCGGGAGGGCTGACGCCGCGCACCGTCGCAGGCGGCGGACGAGTAGGAGAGCAGCAGACGCTCGGAGGGCGCGGTCAGCGCACGGTAGGCGAAGAACAGCTCCTCCGCGGAGGCAATTCCGGGGTCGGACTCGAGCTCAAGCCCGAGCGCGGACAGCCGGGCGCGGTCGGCGAAGCTGAACAGCCCCGAGTCGTCCACCTCGGCGGGGAATTCGCCCTCGCACAGCCCTATGACTATGACCATGCGCGGCGAGTCGGCGCGCAGCAACGAGGCCGAGCCGACCGTCACCTCGTCGTGCCGTGTCGGGAGCGCGCCGACCTGCGCTTTGGCGAGCACTATGCGCAGCGCGGTCGCCAGCGTTTCGGTGTCGGGCGTCTCGTCGGCAAGCGCGGCGCTGACGCGGTCGAGCGAGTCGATGTATATGTTGTAGAGTCGCAGCGTGTCGGAGGCCGCGCGGACGTTGCCCGCCTCGCTCTCGCGCTCGGCCACAAGGTCGAGCGCGCGGCGGACGTTCAGCTCCTCGGTGTAGGCGTATATCGCGCGGCACATGCCTGCGGCGGAGTCGGCGGCGTCGAGCCGTGCGAAAAGCGCAGTGAGCGGCGCGGTCAGACGCTCGCGCACCGAGTTTGCAGTGCGCAGAATGTCGGCGGCGCGCGGGCTGAGCTCGGTGACGTATCCGTCTGGATTCATGCTCCAGGCGCGCTCGAGAAACATTTTGCCGGTGATGTTCCAGGTGGCGCAGTAGTCCTCAAACACATCACATTCCCGGTCAGAGAAGCCGCAAAGGCCGGTTTTTATCAGAGAAATGACATCATTTTGCCGCCAGCCGCGGTTTTTGATGCTCAGCGCCGAGGTGATGAGCTTGAAGAGCGGCTTGGAGTCGAGCTCGGTGTGCTCGGAGATGAAATATGGAATGCGGTATTTGTCGAAGGCGGCGTCGATGATGCCGTTCCAGCGCGTGGCGTCGCGCGCGATGACGGCTATGTCGCGGTAGCGCATACCGGCGCGCAGCGCCTCGCAGATGCGGGAGGCCGCCCACTGCGCCTCTGCGTAGGGCGTCGGTGCGCAGGCAATCTCGACGGGGGGGAAGTCTTTGACGGAGTCGTTTCCGATTCGCGCGTCGGAGTTGAGGTGGGCTTCAGTGCCAACGCAGGGCTCGGTGCCGACGCAGGCTTCAGTGTCAATGCGTGTCTCGGAACCAATGCGCGCTTCAGTGTCAGCGCAGGCATCCGACCCGTCCTTCGACGGAGCCGCCGCGCTGTCCCAGAGGCAGTGCTCGATGACGGCAAGCTCGGGCGCGGCAAAGCGCCGGGGTGCGCCGAGACAGCGGACGCCATACCCGCCGCGCGCGTCGGCCATAC
Source organism: Bulleidia sp. (assembly GCA_963640785.1). Classification (GTDB taxonomy): domain Bacteria; phylum Bacillota; class Clostridia; order Oscillospirales; family CAG-272; genus UMGS1002. The sequence continues at coordinate 29,442 of CAVIBA010000004.1, read as the reverse complement.
GGCGCAGACGCGCCTCGGCCTGCGCGATGGAGGCGAAATGCACCCGCACCGGGCCAGGCGCCTCGCAACCGACCGTCACGACAAGGCTCGGCGCCTGCTTCATTATGTAGTCGATTATGCGGTACTCCTGCCCGGTGTAGCTGGTGAAGGAGTCGATGTAGACCGAGCGGTCGGCGAAGAGACTGTGCGTCTCGAGCAGCTCGGCGAGGTGGGTGAGGTCGTCCGCGGCGTCGTCAAAGTCGGTGGAGAGCAGATTAGCATAGGACGCCCATACCAGCGCAATGTCGCGCATACGGCGGCAGAGCGAGCTGTCACGCTCGAGCTTTTCGGCGGCGCGCTCGAGTGACTGCGGATGAACCCCCGCCGCCCTGAGCTCGCTTATCGTGCGCAGCATGAGGTCGGCGAGCGCCACGGCGCGAGAGTCGTTGGCGGCGACCTCGCCGTATTCCTCGAGCAGAGGCGCGACCTCGCGCAGTGTGCGCCACATGAGCAGCGACTTTGTGCCGCCGTCGGCGTAGTTATAGGTCAGCCCGCCGAAGCGACGGCGGGCTATATCGGCCAGACGCGTGAAGTTGACGACCTCAAAGCTGAGCTGCGCCGAGGGCGGCAGCAGCGCCGTGAAGCGGCGCTCGACGGTGTAGGTCTGCTGCTCGGGGACGATCAGCCACACCCGCCGTCCGGCGGCAACGTCGGCGACGATGCCGTCGCGCACCGCTGCGGACTTGCCGCTGCCCGATACGCCGTAAATGAAATTTATCATGGCAGCCTCCCTCAGAATATGACCGAAACCCGCTCGGGCATGTCACAAAGCACGCGACGGCGGAGTAAAAAATAGTAGAATTTACGGATATAAAACACGTTTTCCTCGGCGTTGCGCGCCATGAAGAACATGTGCCGCTCCCCGAAAATGCAGGATGAAACAGTGTGCGGCGACACCACGAATATGACGTTGCTCCGGTTCGCCGCCAGTCCCTCGACCGTGGCGTGCATGACCGAGCCGTAGCCGGGCGCGGGCGATGAGGTGGGGAAGAATATAAACACGCGCTTGTCCCGCAGCTCCTCTCGCAAATAGCGGTTTAGCGCGCGCCCGCGGGTCAGCGCCGCGATGAGCGTGCCGACGAGCATGCCGAGCATGACGGGAATCATGACTATGAATATCGTCGAGGCGACGAGCAGTATCGCGCTGGTCTCGATGATGGCGATTATCTGCGCCGCCGCGTGAAAGGCGAACGAAAGAAAGCGGAAACGGCGGAAATATGCCATAATGCGCGTCCATATTCGGTAGGGCGACGACTGGCAAAGCGAGAGATAGAGATACTTCGGGTAGTTTGATATGCTGACGATGCGGCTGTCATGCGTCATGGAGGCGAGAAGCGCGGCCCCGGGCGTTTCGGGGTGACGGTCGGAGACGCCGGCGGAGTCGGCATAGTGGCGCAGACGGCGGTTTTCGCGCCGCAGGCGGCGTATTTCGTTGCGTTGCTCAAAGATGATGCGTTCCTCAGCCTTCATGCTTATCCTCCAGTATGGCGAGATTTCTCATAATGACGCTGCGCCCGCGCCAGCTGTATGCGCGCAGGGCGAATTCCTCGTCGTCCATGGCGGCGACGGTCTCGGAGGTGAGGTGCACCTCCTGCCGTTCGCAAAAGAAGGGGATGGGCGTGTATATACTGCCGCTTTTCAGCGCCGCGCGGGTGTGCGGGCAGACCTCGGTGCATATGTCGCAGCCCCAGGCCGTGTTGTAGCGCCGGATGGCGGTCTTGTCCTCACCACAGAGCTCGCCCTTGCGCTGCGTCAGTTCGGAGAGGCAGGCGGAGAAATGATAGGGGCAGGCGCGGCGGCAGACGCCGCAGCCCTCGCATTTTTTTATCTCGTGCGGGACGGCGTCCGTCGGCGCGTCGGTGATAATCTCGGCGAGGAATATGTAGGAGGAGTAGTCATCTGTAATCACAAGGCCGTTATCACCCAGCATTCCGAGGCCCGAAATTGCGGCGGCGTGACGTTCGTCAACGGGTGAATGGTCGGCAAAGACGGCAAAGCGGTTGCCGGGAAACGCCGCCCCGAGCCGCGGCAGCACCCGCGCGGAAAGTTGCTTGACGTAGGCGTGATAGTCGCGACCCCAGGCGTAGCAGGATATGTTCGGCTCGCCGGTGTGGCGGGCATAGTAGGGAATGGCGAAGCACCAGACGGTGCCCTCAAAGACTCCGGCACGCTCTGCGATTCCGGCTCGCTCGAGCAGATACCGGCGCGTGATGCGGCAGTCCGCGAGCGGGACGGGCGAGACGAGATATATTTTTTCTTCGGCAAGAATCGATCTGATAGTTTGTTCCATTATGACTCCATAGGCTCGGCAGTACGAGAATTTTCACGTTTTCTATTATATCAAATTTTCGCACGGATTACAATCCCGGCGCGACATTTTTTGCTTTTTTGCCGTCCGGAAGGTTTTTTGTTTATTTCAGCGACTTTTTCAATAACCGTCATTGAATGTTCACATACAGCGGATATAATGGCAACAGCCAAGGTTGGAAATGGTGCCCCACCCGCTTCATGACAAGCACGCGGGTGTACGATTCCTAAGAAAGGAAATGATGAGTTATGGAAGAGAAGAATAATCACGATATCGGCGAGGAAAACCGCCCGCAGAGCGGTCAGGACGTCTACACGGTAGGCTCCGGAGACGGCAGCGCGCCGGGTCCGGATTACCGCAGCGGCGAGTATTCCTTCAAGGGCGGCGACAGTATACCTGAGTATCGCTATACCTATACCAATCAGTCGGCATCAGGTTCGGTCGAGGGCGACGCCAAAAAGGCAGGCAAGACCAAAGCCAAAAAGGAACGTCCCCCCAAGCGTCCGCACGGGGCGCACACGGCTGTCATCGTGGCGCTGGTCGTGCTCGCGGCACTGCTTATGTGCACGCTGGCCGGAATCGGCGGCGCTATGTTTGTGCGTCTGCACGGCGTGGCTGACGGCAATCATCCCTCCACTTCCTCCACGCCCGGCGGCGACAGCGTAAAGACGCCGAGCGATACGACGGGCGAAAAGCTGTCCGAGTCACCGCAGGGCGGCGCTGACGTCGTCATAGTCAAGAACGACGACTCGGTAACGGTCAAGACCGTAACCGGCAAGATAGGCGACGACTCGCTGACCATCCCCGACGTTGTGGCGCTGGTCAAGGACAGCGTGGTCGAGATATTCACCGAGAAGCGCGCGTATAGCGGCTGGTACGTCAGCAGCGGCGCGGGAAGCGGCGTTATCATCGGCAAGAGCGACGACGGCAAGCGCGCCTATGTCGTCACAAACAATCACGTTATCGACGAGGCGGACACCATCAACGTCCGCCTGACAAACGGCGAGAAGTACGCCGCGACGTTGATCGGCACCGACTCCGTGACCGATATTGCGGTGGTCTCCATTGAAATCGGAGCCGACTTCTCTGTTGCAGAGCTGGGCTCGAGCGCCGGGCTTGTGGTGGGTGAGTCCGTAATCGCCATCGGCAACCCGCTCGGCGAGCTGGGCGGCACTGTCACGACGGGCATTATCAGCGCGCTGGCGCGCGAGGTGTCCATCGATAACAACCAGATGGTTCTGCTTCAGACCAACGCAGCCGTCAACCCCGGAAACTCGGGCGGCGGTCTGTTCAATATGAAGGGCGAGCTCATCGGCGTGGTCAATGCCAAGTCGAGCGGCACGGGCATCGAGAACATAGGCTTCGCCATCCCGATTGACACGGCCTACCCGATAATAGTCGAGCTTATAAAATACGGCTACGTCACCGGCCGTCCTACGGCGGGACTGACGCTGGTCGACATCACCGATCGCTTCACCGCCATGTATTACGGGCTTGACAGCCTCGGTGTTTACGTCACCGAATCCAAGTTCACGGACGAGATAAAGAACGGCGACCGCATCGTCTCGGTCAACGGCACCAAGGTGTCGAGCGAGGCCGAGGTCAAGAGCATACTCAGCGACCTCAAGGTCGGCGACAAGGTGACCTTCACCGTCGCGCGCAAGAGCGGACAGTTCGACGTGCCGGTCACGCTGCGCGAGGATGTGCCCGAGAAAAACAGCTGAATAAGGATGTTTTCAGGATATGCCGTCGGCTCGGTTTTCAGGTCGGCGGCATATGTCGCATAGTCGAATAAAAAAAGTGTTGAAAATAACACGAAAGTGTTATATAATAAGGTAACGACAATACGGAGGAATAGATATGTACAACATTCTCGTTGTTGACGATGAGGCGCGCATACGCACCATAATCAAAAAGTACGCCGAATTTGAGGGACATAACGTGACCGAGGCCAGCGACGGCATGGAGGCCGTCAGCATGTGCCGCCGGACAAAGTTCGATATCATCATCATGGACATAATGATGCCCGCCGCGAAATACGTAAGACGTCGCAGACGCCGATCATAATGCTGTCGGCGCGCGGCGAGGAATATGACAAGATAAACGGCTTCGAGCTGGGCATCGACGACTATGTGGTCAAGCCCTTCTCGCCTAAGGAGCTCATGCTCCGTATTGACGCCGTCATGAAGCGCGCGGCGCGCGGAAACGCGCCAGAGGCCGAGCACAAGAATCAGGTCATAGAGCTGGACGGCGGCGGCCTCAAGGCTGACCTCACCGCGCGGCTCGTCTACATCGACGGCGAGCGTGTGGACATGTCCCCCAAGGAATATGATCTGTTTTTCTACATGCTCACCAACCGCAACATAGCGCTCTCGCGCGAAAAGCTGATAAGCGAGGTCTGGGGCTACGATTTTTACGGCGACGCCCGCACGCTTGACACGCACGTCAAGCTGCTGCGCAAGAGCCTCGGACGGTACGCAAAGTACATTGTCACGCTCCGCGGCGTCGGCTACCGCTTTGAGGAGGCGTGACGTCACGTATGAAGCGTGAGTCGGATTCCCGGAGCGATTCCGTAAACGGGGGGCAGAGCGAAATGCAGGAAAAGCAGGAAGTGCAGGACAAACAGGCAAAGCCGGGCGCGAAAGAGCACAGGCAGCGCCGCAACTCCGGTAAGCGCGGCGGTCGCCGCCGCTGGCGCGATGTCAGCATACGCTGGAAGATGTTTTTTCTGCTGACTATATTCATTGCGTTTACGCTGGTTGTGGTGTGGCTGTTTCAGGTCAAGCTGGTGGGGTATTTCTACCAGAATGTCCGCGAGAGGGAGCTGATACACCTTGCGGATGTCCTCGAGGGCGTCGTCGACGACCCGGACAGCGACAGCAAGGTGTACTCCTATGCCGTCGATGCCAACGTCTGCGTCCGCATCATGCGGATTGACAGCTCGGGCGACCGGATTATGGCGTACGAGCAGTTGTCCGTCGACGTGGCGGAGGACTGCGTACTGCACCACATCACAAACAAATACCTTTCGCATCTTTATTACTGTGCAATGGCCGACGGTGACTACACCGACCGCATGACGCGTCAGCAGCTGTACGACGCGGGGTACTTCTACTCCCGCTTCTCGCTTTCCGACGGCGACAACCGCCCGGAGAGAGCCGAGGGCGCGCGGGTGAGCATGATATACGTCCGCATGATGGAAAACGCGGAGGGCGAGCGCTTCGCCGTCATGCTCAACACCGAAATGACGCCCATGGGCTCGGTCGTCAGCATGATGACGACGCAGTATGTGTTGGTCGTCGAGGCGCTGCTGCTCGGCGCGCTGGTGCTGGCTGTCGTGCTGTCGCGCCTCATCTCGGCGCCTATCGAGCGCATGAACGAGTCGGCAAAACAGCTGGCCGCTGGGCATTGCGACGTTCACTTCTCGGGCGATGGCTTCCGCGAGACGAGAGAGCTTGCCGAGACGCTGAACTACGCCGCCGAGGAGCTGTCCAAGACTGACCGGCTGCAAAAGGAGCTCATCGCCAACATCTCGCACGATCTGCGCACGCCGCTGACCATGATAACGGGCTACAGCGAGGTCATGCGCGACATCCCCGGCGAGAACACGCCGGAGAACGTCCAGGTCATAATCGACGAGGCCAATCGTCTGAGCGAGCTTGTCAGTTCGCTGCTCGATCTTTCAAAGCTGCAGGCCGGGGCGAGCAAGCCGGATATTGCCCGCTTTGACCTGACCGAGACTGTCCGCGCGGCAATGCACCGCTACGCTAAGCTGACGGAGCATTACGGCTACCGCATAGAGTTTTATTCGAGCGGAAGCGCCATGGTCGAGGCCGACCGCGGCATGATACTTCAGGTGCTCTACAATCTGATAAACAACGCCATCAACTACATCGGCGAGGACAAGCGCGTCATCGTCACGCAGACTGTGCGCGACGGGCTGGTGCGCATATCCGTCGCCGACCACGGCGAGGGTATCGACCCCGAGCATCTGCCGCTCATCTGGGATCGCTACTACAAGGAAGACAAGGTGCACCGCCGCGCGACGGTGGGAACCGGCATCGGTCTTTCCATCGTGCGCAACGTTCTGGAGGCACACGGAGCCGGCTACGGCGTCGACAGCACGCCCGGCGAGGGCAGCTGCTTCTGGTTTGAACTCAAGGTCGCGCCGGATGAAATTGCCGACGATATGGACGACGCGGCAGACGACGCGAACAACACCGGAATCGGTACCGAAAGCAACACCGGGTACGGCGACGGCTCCGAAAACCCATCCGGCGGGAGGAATTCCGCCGATAGCTGAGAGGAATTAATTTACAATGCCTGATAACAAGTCTGATAAAAGCTCTGAGAGAAAGTCTGATAAAAAATCAAAGGTCAGCGCCTCGTTTGTCGTGAGGATCGCGCTGATATGCGTATTCGCGGCGGTGTTTGTTGTGAGCGCGGCCATGCTGATAAACACGCTGGCGCACTACCGCGCCGCGTCCGAGCTGTACGGCAAAGTGCAGAGCGAATTCGACGACGTCATAAACAGAACTACCGTTGTCCCTGGCAGTGATGCCGTCAGCGATATATGGACGCGCGGGCAGGGGCAGATAACCGTACCTGAGGTTACGACTGGGTCGACCGTGCCCGACACGACCACGCCGGGCGGCAACACGCCGACAACGTCCGACAAGCCTGCCGACACGACCACCCCGGCTACCGAGCCCATATACAGTGAGCGCTTTCTCAAGGCCTGCGATTTCATACGCGAGCTCAAGAAGACAAACGACGATGTCGTCGGCTACATTTACATCGAGTTTGCCAACGACACCTCCAAGAATATAAGCTACCCGCTTGTCCAGGGCGATGACGATAATTACTACGTCAACCATGCCTACGACAACAGCGAGCTCAAGGCGGGCGCGATATTCCTCGATTTCCGTTGCTCCGACCGACTCGAGCGCAACTGGGCGACGCTTGTGCACGGCCACAACATGAACAACGGCGCTATGTTCCACAACCTGAAATACCTCAAGCAAAAGGAGTATTTCAACAACGTCAGCATAAGCGTCTACACGCTCAACGGCATATACAGCTACGAGGTGTTCTCGATCTACAACACCGAGAATACCAGCGATTATTCGACCATTTTCTTCGAGTCCGACACAAAGTTCGTCAGCTTCCTTGAGGCGGCGCAGCAGAAGTCGTTCTTCTCGAAGAACCTCGCCTTCTACAACACGGATCACATTCTGACGCTCTCGACCTGCCTCAACACCAACCTCAAGGGGCGGCTGGCCGTCCACGCGGTCCTGACGGGGATCTCTCAATGAACGAAACGCTTGTCGGGCAGATTTTGTGCTGCCCGGTCTGCGGCGGCGCGCTTGCGCAGCGGGGCAATTCACTCGTCTGCGAGGCGCGGCACTGCTTTGATATTTCATCGGCGGGGCACGTCAATCTGGCGGGACCCCGTCAGCACGGAAACGGCGACTCGCGCGAACTGGTCAGCGCCAGGACGGCGTTCCTCGGCGCGGGATATTACGCACCGTTTGCGCGCGAGGTCTGCGGCCGGGCGGCCGGGTACGCCGAGGGCGGCGTCATAATCGACGCCGGGTGCGGCGACGGCTATTACAGCCTGCTTGCCGCCGGTATGTCGGGCGGCGCGCTGCTCGGGCTCGACCTCTCAAAATACGCCGTTGCGGCGGCGTCCAAGGCGGCGAGACGACAGTCGTCGGACGCCGCGTTCGCCGTTGCGGGCATTTTCGACATGCCCGTGCGCGACGGCTGCGCCGACGTGGTCATGAATCTGTTCGCCCCCTGTGCGCCGGACGAGTTCGCACGCGTGCTGAAGCCGGGCGGGCATCTGATTGTCGCCGGGGCGGGGAGGGATCACCTCGCGGGTCTGCGCGCGGTCATATACGACGAGGTCACGCCCAACACGCGGCGCGCTGACCTGCCGGGTTCGGGCGCGTTTATTCAGGTCGACACGGCGCGGGTGCGCTACACCGTCACGCTGACGCGGGCGGCCGACGTGCAGTCGCTGTTCTCGATGACGCCATATTATTACCGTACGTCGGCGGCGGGACGCGAGCGTCTCGCCGGGCTTGACATCCTCGAGACGGTGGTCGACTTCGACATTTTTGTTTATCGGAAGGAAGCATAAAGCATGAAAATATCGGTTTGTATCCCCATGTACAACGAAAACGCTATAATCGCAGACTGCGCTCGTCAGCTGAGCGACTACATGAACGGCCGCTTCGGCGACGACTGGGAGGTACTGTTCTCGGACGACGGAAGCACCGACGGCTGCGGCGACACCGTCCGGGCGCTCGGGCTGCCGCACGTGCGTGTGGTCGGTTACGAGCACAACCGCGGCAAGGGTTGTGCAGTACGCACCGCCATGCTCGCCGCCGAGGGGGACATTGTCATGTTTACGGACGCCGATCTGGCGTACGGCACCGAGGTCATCGGTCGCGCCGCCGACATGTTCGATGCCAATCCCGAGGCAGGGCTTGTCATCGGCTCGCGCAACATAAGCGCCGACGGCTACGAGGGGTACACGTGGCTGCGCAAGCTGGCGTCGAAGGGGTATATCAAGGTACTCTGTATCGCGGGCGGCTTCAAACTGTCCGACTCGCAGTGCGGCTGCAAGGCCTTCCGCCGCGACGCGGCGCAGGCGATATTCTCTCGCGCCGAGATCGACGGTTTTGCCTTTGATTTTGAGGCGATACTGTTGGCGGGGAAGCTAGGGTACAGGATATGCGAGATGCCGGTGAAGGTGATTAATCATCGCGAGTCGAAGGTGCATGTTTTCAGCGATTCGTTCAAGATGCTTGGCGATTTGAGGAGAATGGAAAAGAGGATTAAGAATTCGGATTAATATGATTTTGGCGGTTCTCGCCGGGGATGCCCGGCGGGGGCTGCTTTTTTATAAATAGTTCTTTAGCCCCCGAGGGCTGCCGCCGTGGAGGCCACCGACGGTGGCCTCCACGGCGAGCGCCCTCCAAGGCCAAAGAACTCTTTCTGCATACAGGCATATGCAATACGCCTCACTCCTCTTCCAAAATCCTTCCAAACTTTACAAATTCGTTACATTTGTCTGTTGACTATAAGAAAATTTCGTGGTATCATATAAGTGCAACATATGTCATATTGATACATTTCGATAAAAACAGGAGGATGGCATGAAAATTTTCAGAAACTTGTTGTTGTTTGTTTTGCTTGTGTCTGTTGTGGGCCTCTGCGCCTGCGGGGACTCCGACTGGTTCTCAGACCGACACAAATACCGTGATGTCGGAAACAATAGTCACGTCGGCGGAAAACAGAGCGGCTATGCCGTCGACGTGCCGAATCATTACTCCGAAACACTTGACGGACTTAGCTACTCGCTCGAATTTTCAAGATCCTCGTATAAGCTCGGCGACGTCGTTCAGCTGCGGCTGACTGTCACGAATGCGACTCCCGCGCCGGTGTACTTCAGCGACATAAACCGAACTGTCCGCTTTCTGCGGAATGACGGCCTCGAGCTCGAATTCGAAATGGTCGACATCGACGAGTGGAGCGCCGCGCAGGGAGGCAGCAGCGCGGTCTGTCGGCTCGGTATGGGCGAGATGCGCGTTTATGAGCGCGCGGCCGAGCTGCCCGCGTCCTTCTTCACGCCATGGCAGAGCTTTATGTTCGCCTTCGACCTCGACTGCTTCGCCGATGAGCATATGCAGAAGCCGGTGTCGGAGTACAGTATGCGCATTAATGTCGGCATGTGCCGCTGAGAGCGGACGGGCTGACTTAACCGCATAATTGTGCTTATGGCTCGTAAAGCCCGTGAGATTTCGCGTCTCACGGGCTTTTTTGCGCTCCTTACGCCGCGCGGAAGGGCTGCGTGAAAAAAGTGCCGGATATTTTCCCAAAACGTAAAAAAATATACCTCCGGGGTATTGACAGAAGCAAATCATTGATGTATAATAATAAACTGCATTATAATCGCTCAGAATGTTCACTCGAGCGTATTCCAGTATTTGCCGGACAACCGGAAAAGTCCGGCGAAAAAGCCGAAAAGCAACCCCTGCACTTCCGGAAAGTGTCCCATAAGGCACGACTAATACATTGAATGGAGTGATTGATTTAATGGTCAATGTAAAAGAGCAGAAGCTTGGTAAGAACACACGAATGAGTTTTTCCAAGATCCGTTCCACCCTTGATCTCCCCAATCTTGTGGAGATACAGACCAAATCCTACAAATGGTTCTTAGAAGAAGGACTGATGGAGGTTTTGCGCGACGTATCCCCCATCACCGACTATTCGGGCAATCTGTCTATCGAGTTCGTCTCGTTCTCGCTGGACTCCAAACCCAAATATCCGGTGGAGGAGTGCAAAGAGAGAGACGTCAACTACGCCGCCCCTCTCAAGGTGAACGTCCGCCTCTCGAACAAGCAGACAGGCGAGGTCAAACAGAATGACGTTTTCATGGGCGAGTTCCCGCTCATGACCGAAAACGGCACGTTCGTGATTAACGGCGCGGAGCGCGTTATTGTCTCACAGATTATCCGTTCGCCCGGCATGTACTATGCCACTGAGATGGACAAATCCGGCAAGAGAACATACGCCGCCACCGTCATCCCTTACCGCGGAGCATGGCTCGAATACGAGACCGACATCAATGGCGTTATATATGTCCGCATAGATAAGAACCGCAAGCTGCCGATAACCATGTTCATCCGCGCGCTGGGCATCGAGACGGATGAAGATATTCTCGAAATGTTCGGCAACGAGAAGCTCCTGCTTTCCACCTTCGAAAAGGACGAGACCGCGAGCTTCGTCGCCCAGAGCACCGTGCCCACGACGCTGCGCGTCGAGGCGCTCAAGGAGATATTCAAGAAGCTGCGTCCCGGCGAGCCCGCGCAGGAGGACGCTGCAGTCACACTTATCAATAACTTCTTCTTTGATCCCCGCCGCTACGACATAGCGCCTGTGGGTCGCTACAAGTTCGACAAGAAGATGGCGCTTCAGCCGCGTATCCGCAACCGCATACTGGCCGAGGACGTTATCAGCTCGCTGACGGGTGAGCTGCTCTGCGAAAAGGGACAGGTCATCACCCCTGAGATGGCGGACACCATCGCGCACAATGCCGTAAACGTCGTTTACATTGAGCTCGACAATCACCAGGTCGTCAAGGTGTTCTCCAACAACACCATCGAGCCCGAGTACATCCTCGGCTTCGACCTCAAGGACTGCGGCGTCAACGAAAAGGCGCGTATTCCCGTGCTGCTTGAGATTGCAGAGGCATGCGCAGGCGACGTCGACGCCATCAAGAAGATGGCTCGCGAGCGCATTGCCGAGCTCTGTCCCAAGCACATAACCAAGGACGATATTTTTGCCTCCATCGGCTATCTGCTCAACCTCACCAACGAGGTCGGCGCGTTTGACGACATCGACCATCTCGGCAACCGCCGTATCCGTTCGGTAGGCGAGCAGTTGCAAAACCAGATGCGCATCGGCTTCTCGAGAATGGACAAGATCGTCAAGGAGAGAATGACCACGCTCAGCTCGCAGGAGAATGAGAAGATCACTCCCCAGTCCCTCATTAATATAAGACCTGTTGTGACGGTTATCCGCGAGTTCTTCGGCTCGTCTCAGCTGTCGCAGTTCATGGATCAGGCCAACCCGCTTGCAGAGCTGACGCACAAGCGCCGTCTGTCCGCGCTCGGTCCCGGCGGTCTGTCGCGTGACCGCGCCTCATTCGACGTCCGTGACGTTCACTACACCCATTACGGCCGTATGTGCCCCATCGAGACGCCTGAAGGTCCTAACATCGGTCTGATTTCCTATCTCGCAACCTACGCGCATATCAACGACTACGGCTTCATCGAGGCGCCCTACCGCAAGGTCGTGCACGAGACGGATGCCGACGGTAAGGTCATCAGCCGCGTCACCGACGAGATCCGCTACATGACCGCCGACGTTGAGGACAACTACATCATCGCGCAGGCAAACGAGCCGCTCGACGAGAACGGCGTCTTCCTCTCCAACCGTGTCACGGCGAGAGACAAGACAGAGTTCATCGAAATAGACCCCGCAAAGGTCGACTATATCGACGTGTCGCCTAAGATGGTCGTGTCGGTCGCTACCGCTATGATTCCCTTCCTTGAGAACGACGATAACTCGCGTGCTCTGATGGGCTCGAACATGCAGAAGCAGGCCGTCCCGCTTATGGTGACGGACTCGCCGATTGTCGGTACGGGGATGGAATACAAGGCGGCTGTCGACTCCGGCGTCGTTATCGTGGCCAGGGAGGCAGGGCGCGTTGAGCACGTTGAGGCCAACCGCGTCGTCATCGTGCGCGAGGACGGACAGAAGGATTCCTACGAGCTGCTCAAGTTCAAGCGTACCAACCAGGGCACCTGCTTCAACCAGCGTCCCACTGTTTCGCTCGGTGAGTACGTCGAGAAGGGACAGGTCATTGCCGACGGCCCCGCTACCTCCAACGGTGAGGTCGCGCTCGGCAAGAACGCTCTCATAGGCTTCATGACCTGGGAGGGCTACAACTACGAGGACGCCGTTCTGCTTAACGAGCGCCTTGTACGTGACGATGTTTACACCTCGCTTCATATAGAGGAATACTCCCACGAGGCCAGAGATACAAAGCTCGGTCCGGAGGAGATCACACGCGAGATACCCAACGTCGGCGAGGATGCGCTCAAGGATCTGAATGCCGAGGGTATCATCAAAAAGGGCACCGAGGTCAGAGCAGGCGACATTCTGGTCGGTAAGATCACGCCCAAGGGCGAGACCGAGCTTACCGCCGAGGAGAGACTGTTGCGCGCCATTTTCGGCGAGAAGGCAAGAGAGGTCAGAGATACCTCGCTGCGCGTTCCGCACGGCGAGTCCGGTATCGTTGTCGACGTCCGCGTCTTCTCGCACGAGCAGGGTGACGAGCTGCCCACCGGCGTCAACAAGGTTGTCAGAGTCTACATCGCACAGAAGAGAAAGATTTCTGTCGGTGACAAGATGGCAGGCCGACACGGTAACAAGGGTGTCGTTTCCCGCATACTGCCCCCTGAGGATATGCCCTTCCTGCCGGACGGCACTCCGCTGGATATAGTTCTTAACCCGCTGGGCGTGCCTTCCCGAATGAATATCGGTCAGGTGCTCGAGGTTCACCTCGGACTGGCCGCAAAGAAGCTGGGCTGGAAGATTATGACCCCTGTGTTCGACGGCGCAACCGAGAAGGACATCATGGAGTGCATGAAGCAGGCCAACATGAACCGCGACGCGCGTCCCGACGACCGTCTCGAGGGCAAGGAAACCTTCGTGGCCGTTGACCCTGTGACGGGTGAGAAAAAGCTCAAGGTCATCGACGGCAAGACCATCCTCTACGATGGCCGTACCGGCGAGCCCTTCGACAACCCCGTTACCGTCGGTATCATGTACTACCTCAAGTTGCACCACCTGGTCGACGATAAGATTCACGCACGCTCCAACGGTCCTTACTCGCTGGTCACACAGCAGCCTCTGGGCGGTAAGGCTCAGTTCGGCGGACAGCGTTTCGGCGAGATGGAGGTCTGGGCTCTCGAGGCCTACGGTGCTGCCTACACACTTCAGGAGATTCTGACGGTCAAGTCCGACGATATAAACGGACGCCGCAGAGCCTACGAGGCTATTATCAAGGGTCAGAACATCCCCACTCCAGGTGTGCCTGAGTCGTTCAAGGTGCTGGTCAAGGAGCTGCAGTCGCTGGCGCTCGACGTCCGCGTGCTCAACAAGGACGGTGAAGAGGTCAAGCTGTCGACGCTCTGCGAGGATGAGGAGGGAAGTCCTTATACCAACAACGCCGACGCCTCCGCTATCGACGATGCGCTCGGTCAGAACACACTGACCGACGAGATCCGCCGCTCCTTCATGATTGAGGGCGACGAAGAGGACGCTTCCGAGGTCGACGACGATGAACTGCCGCCCGAGGAGGAAGTTTTTGAAGACGGAGACTTTAGCGACGACTATGCCGATGACGGCGAAAATAATTGATGGATCAGGAGAGAAAAGCTGTGGAGCATAATGAATTTGATTCCATAAAGATTGGTCTTGCCTCCCCGCAGATGATCAGAGCATGGTCATACGGTGAGGTCACCAAGCCTGAAACAATAAATTACAGAACACTCAAGGCGGAGATCGGCGGTCTGTTCTGCGAGCGCATATTCGGGCCGACCAAGGACGGCGCCTGCATGTGCGGTAAATATAAGAATTCGCACAGTAAGGAAGTTCACAAGTGCGAAAAGTGCGGCGTCGACGTAACCACAAAGAAGGTTCGCCGCGAGCGTATGGGTCACATCGAGCTGGCGTCGCCTGTCTCGCACATCTGGTACTTCAAGGCCATTCCCTCGAGAATGGCGCTGGTGCTGGATATGTCCCCGAAGCAGCTCGAGCAGGTGCTGTATTTCGCCGAGAACGTCGTGCTTGATTCCGGTATCACGCCTATTCCCAAGGGAACGGTGCTGTCCGAGCGTCAGTATAACGAGTACCGCGAGATGTACGGCGACAGCTTCCGCGTCGGAATGGGCGCTGAGGCCGTCAAGGAGCTGCTTGAGGCCGTCGGCCTCGACGAGGCCGAGTTTGCACGCCGCCGCGACCTTGAGGCGCGCGAGGCGGAGCTGACCGATGAAGAGAAGACCGAGCTTGAGAACCTCTGCCGCGTCGGTGTTGCCCGCGTTGCAGACGAGCTCAAGAGCGAGCTTACCACTGCCTCCGGTCAGAAAAAGACGCGTATTATCAAGCGTCTTGAGGTTATCGAGTCCTTCCGCAAGTCGGGCAACCACCTCGACTGGATGATTCTCGACGTTGTTCCGGTCATTCCTCCGGACATCCGTCCTATGGTTCAGCTGGACGGCGGACGCTTCGCTTCCTCCGACCTCAACGAGCTGTACCGCCGCGTCATCAGCCGTAACAACCGACTCAAGAAGCTGATGGAGATACACACCCCCGAGATAGTCATACGCAACGAGAAGCGTATGCTGCAGGAGGCTGTCGACGCACTTATCGACAACGGACGCCGCGGCAAGCCCGTCACCGGCCCCTCCAACCGTCCGCTGAAGTCGCTCTCCGAGATGCTCAGAGGTAAGCAGGGACGCTTCCGTCAGAACCTGCTCGGCAAGCGCGTTGACTATTCCGGTCGTTCGGTTATCGTCGTCGGCCCTTCGCTTAAGATATATCAGTGCGGCCTGCCTAAGGAAATGGCGCTCGAGCTGTTCAAGCCCTTTGTGGTCAAGAGACTGGTCGAGCTTCAGAAGGCCACCAACGTCAAGGACGCGCAGAAGAAGATAGACCGCTCCCACGACCCGGCAAACGCCTGCGTCTGGGACGCGCTTGAGAACGTCATCAAGGAGCACCCCGTGCTTCTGAACCGTGCGCCGACGCTGCACCGTCTGTCCATTCAGGCGTTCGAGCCGGTGCTGGTCGAGGGACGTGCCATCAAGCTGCACCCGCTGGTCTGCACGGCGTTCAACGCCGACTTCGACGGCGACCAGATGCCTGTTCACGTGCCGCTGTCCGTCGAGGCTCAGGCCGAGGCGAGATTCCTCATGCTGTCCGCAAACAACCTGTTAAAGCCCGTTGACGGCCGCGCCGTCGCCGTGCCGTCGCAGGATATGATACTCGGTTCCTACTACCTTACCATGGATAAGGGCGGCGAGCCGGGCGAGGGCAGAGTCTTCCGCGACTACGACGAGGCCGTCATGGCCTACGAGAACCATCAGCTCGGTCTGCACGCGCCCGTGTTCATCCGTACGACGGAGAGCGCCGAGGCTCCGCTGTGCACCGTGTCCGATTTCGGCATCATCCGTACCGATAAGGGCGCGGAGGTGACGTTCAGGGTTCCCGTCGCACGCATTATCACGCCCGCAAACCGCATCTGCGGCTACACATACGTCCGTGTGCTCAGAGGCGGAGAGGAAATATACAGAGACAATACCGTTTCGCTTATGGAGGGCGAGGAGGCCAAGGCCGGCAGCGAGTGCACGCTGCTCATCCACGGCTTCTCCGCCGTCGCCGAGGGCGACGTGCTTGAGATATGCTACAAGCACACCGGTATAATCAAGGCGACGCTCGGCCGCATGATATTCAATCATCCGCTGCCGCAGGACCTCGGCTTTGTCGACCGCTCGGATTATACCCGAATAAACGACCTTGAGATTGCTTTCGTCATGAAAAAGAAGGAGCTCGGTCAGATAATCGACCGCTGCATCAAGCGCCACGGCGCCGCCGTCTGCGCGAACATGCTCGACAATATCAAGGCAATGGGCTACAAGTACTCCACCAAGGCCTCCTTCTCCATCTCGGTCTACGATATGACCATCCCGAAGGAAAAGGCCGGGCTGCTTGCCGAGGCCGAGAAGAAGGTCGATACCATCGCCAAGCATTATATGCGCGGCCGTCTGTCCGAGGAGGAGAGATACAAGAGCGTTATCTCCGTCTGGGAGCAGACCACATCCGACGTTACCGCCGCTCTTCAGGACAGCTTCGATCAGTACAACCCGATCAAGATCATGTCCGATTCCGGAGCCCGTGGTTCCATTACTCAGATGCGTCAGCTGGCCGGTATGCGCGGACCTATGTTCGCCGCAAACGGTAAGACGATGGAAATCCCGATCAAGTCCAACTTCCGCGAGGGCATGAAGATTTTCGAGTACTTCATGGGCGCGCGTTCGTCGCGTAAGTCGCTGTCCGACACCGCTCTGCGTACCGCAGACTCAGGATACCTTACAAGACGTCTGGTCGATGTTTCGCAGGAGGTCATCGTCAGAGAAGAGAAGTGCGATACCACCAAGGGCGCATGGGTCACGGCCGTCGTCGACGACAAGGACAAGAACGTCCTCGAGCCGCTGGCTGACCGTATTATCGGCCGTTACACCATGGGCGACATTGTCGACCCCAACACCGGCGAGGTGCTGGTGCCCGACGACACCATGATAACGGACGAGATGGCCTCGAGAATCGTCAAGGCCGGTATCGACAGAGTTTATATCAGAACAGTCATTCAGTGCCACGCAAAGCACGGCATCTGCGCCCACTGCTACGGCGCCGACCTCGCGTCGGGTAAGCCGGTCAGCGTCGGTGAGGCGGTCGGTATCATCGCGGCTCAGTCGATAGGCGAGCCCGGTACACAGCTGACTATGAGAACATTCCACTCCGGAGGCGTCGCAGGTTCCGATATTACACAGGGTCTTCCCCGTGTCGAGGAGCTGTTCGAGGCAAGACAGCCTAAGAAGGCCGCTATCATGGCCGAGGTCGCAGGCCGAGCTACCGTCAATATCGGCGAGAACGCAAACGTTCACGTCGTTGACATTATCCCCGACCCCGATCAGACCATGCCCGACGGCAGAGCTGTCGAGATTATTCAGTACCAGATTCCCTACGGAACCCGACTCGCAGTCAACGACGGCGATCACGTCGAGCGCGGTCAGGCCATCACCGAGGGCAACAAGGCGCCTGCAGACATCATGCGCATACTCGGACTCGACGCCGTTTACGAGTACCTCATCAAGGAGATTCAGCGCGTTTACCGCTCGCAGTCGGTCAGCGTGAACGATAAGCACATCGAGATAATCGCCCGTCAGATGACGAGAAAGGTACGCATCGAGGACAACGGTGACACCGACATGCTCGTCGGCTCGCTGGTCGACGCCCACGAGTTCGAGGAGAAGAACAACGCTGTGGCCGAGGCCGCGCGCGAGTTCGGCGGCGAGCCCAACCTCGCAACCGGCGAGACCGTCCTGCTAGGTATTACCAAGGCGTCGCTGCAGACTGAATCCTTCCTGTCCGCCGCCTCCTTCCAGGAGACCACCAAGGTGCTCACCGAGGCCGCCATCAAGGGCAAGGTCGACCACCTGCTCGGACTTAAGGAGAACGTCATTATCGGTAAGCTCATTCCTGCCGGTACCGGCATGGCATGCTACCACGGTGTCGACGTCGAAAAGGTCGACTCCTCAAACGATAATAAGGCCGTCTGACACAGTGAATTCCCGCTGTGAATCACGGCAAATACGCTGTTGGGTTGCCGCGCTCGCATGAGCGCGGCAACCCCTGCGGCTTTTTAGGACAATGTGCCGAATACGCTTGAAAAATATGACAAATAATATATTGCATCGCGCTGCGTTTTGTGCAAAAGGTAGAAAATATACTGGTGAAACAATGTTTCTTGACAAAACAGCGGTTGCAATGCTATAATATTATACGCGTGTTTGCATACTTGGGATAAGTATGCCCGCGCGAGCCTGTACATCGAGGCATTATGTACGCGCTGAAACATTGAATTTTCGAAGAAGGAGGAAAAACAAGGATGCCAACCTTTAACCAATTAGTCAGACAGGGCCGCACCGACAAGACCTACAAGTCCAAAGCACCTGTGCTTCAGAAGGGCTTCAACACGCTTGAGAATGCTGCCACCGATCTGCCGTCTCCCCAGAAGAGAGGCGTTTGCACAAAGGTTTCCACCACCAGCCCCAAGAAGCCTAACTCCGCGCTCCGCAAGATCGCCAGAGTAAGACTTACCAACGGTCTGGAGGCTACGACCTACATTCCGGGTATCGGACATAACCTTCAGGAGCACTCCGTCGTTCTTATCAGAGGCGGCAGGGTAAGAGACCTGCCTGGTGTTCGTTACCACATCATCCGCGGTACTCTGGATGCTCAGGGCGTTGCAAACCGTAAGCAGAGCCGTTCCAAGTACGGCGCAAAGACTCCCAAGAAATAAGAGGGAGCAGAACAACAAGGTTAAACAATAAAGCAGACCAGCCAGTCCGTATGAGAAGATTCAATGTTTATGACATAAATCCCTCTGTACGGCGCAAACAGAAGTATGCTTTTGAGTACCTGTGATTTCATAATTTTAATGAAGGAGGGAAGTTACCGTGCCGAGAAGAGGAAAAATTTCCAAGAGAGACGTTCTGCCGGATCCGTTGTACAACTCCAAGCTTGTTACAAAGCTGGTCAACAACGTAATGCTTGACGGTAAGAAGGGCGTCGCTCAGACAATAGTTTATGACGCATTTGCCACAGTGGCTGCTAAAACAGAGCAGGATCCGCTGAAGGTATTTGAGGAGGCTCTCGAGAACATTATGCCTGTTCTTGAGGTCAAGGCCCGCCGTGTCGGCGGTTCCACCTACCAGGTCCCGATGGAAGTCAGACCTGAAAGACGTCAGACACTCGGCCTTCGTTGGCTCATCGGCTTCGCAAGAAAGCGCAGTGAGCGTACAATGGCGGATCGCCTTGCAGGCGAGATAATGGATGCCAAGAACAACGCAGGCGGAGCGTTCAAGAAGAAGGAAGAAACACACAGAATGGCAGAGGCAAACCGCGCGTTTGCTCACTACCGTTATTAAGAAGGAGACCCGTAATTTATGCCCAGAGAATATTCCCTTGAGCGTACCCGTAATATCGGTATCATGGCTCACATCGACGCCGGTAAGACGACTACGACGGAAAGAATATTGTTCTACACAGGCAAAACCCACAAGCTGGGCGAAACTCACGATGGTTCCGCTACGATGGACTGGATGGAGCAGGAGCAGGAGAGAGGTATCACAATTACCTCCGCCGCTACCACCTGCTACTGGAAGGGCAACCGTATCAACATCATCGATACCCCCGGCCACGTGGACTTTACCGTTGAGGTCGAGCGCTCGCTTCGCGTGCTTGACGGATCGGTAACTGTATTTTGCGCCAAGGGCGGCGTTGAGCCTCAGTCCGAGACAGTCTGGAGACAGGCTGACAAGTACGGCGTTCCCCGCATGGCGTATGTGAACAAGATGGATATAACCGGCGCCAACTTTTACAGAGTTGTCGAGATGATGAAGGACAGACTTCACACTCACCCGGTTCCGATTCAGCTGCCTATCGGAGCTGAAGATCAGTTCAGAGGTATAATCGACCTCATCAACATGGAAGCCGACATTTACTACGATGAGCTTGGCAAGGATATGCGCGTCGAGCCCATTCCGGAGGACATGCTCGAGCTCGCCCAGAAGTACAGAAACGAAATGATAGAGTCCGTCGCCGAGAGCGATGAGGCGCTGTTCGAGAAGTTCTGCGCTGAGGAGGAGATTACTACCGAGGAAATAAAGCGGGCCATCCGTAAGGAGACCATCGCAAACAAGATTGTTCCCGTCGTTTGCGGAACATCTTACAGAAATAAGGGCGTTCAGAAACTGCTCGACGCTATCATCGACTACATGCCCGCACCTACCGACGTTCCCGCTATCCGTGGTATCAACCCCGATACGGACGAGGAGGTCGAGTGCCCGTCTGATGATAACGCTCCCTTCGCAGCTCTCGCCTTCAAGATCATGACCGACCCGTTCGTGGGCAAGCTCTGCTTCTTCAGAGTGTATTCCGGTCAGATCGAGGTCGGACAGACCGCATTCAACTCCAATAAAGACGTCCGGGAGCGTATGGGACGTCTGCTCCAGATGCACGCCAACGAGCGTAAGGATTTCGAGCACGTTTACAGCGGTGACATCGCCGCTGTGGTCGGCGTCAAGAACACGACGACCGGTGATACGCTGTGCGACGAAAAGCATCCTGTGATACTTGAGTCCATGGAATTCCCGGAGCCTGTTATAAGAGTCGCCATCGAGCCCAAGACCCGCGCAGGTCAGGACAAGATGGGTATCGCCCTTTCCAAGCTGGCTGAGGAGGATCCCACCTTCCGTACCTATACGGACGAGGAGACGGGTCAGACCATCATCGCCGGTATGGGCGAGCTTCACCTCGAAATCATCGTAGACAGACTGCTGCGTGAGTTCAAGGTGGAGGCCACTGTCGGTAAGCCTCAGGTCGCCTACAAGGAGACCATCAGAAGAAAAGCCGACGTGGATATGAAGTATGTACGTCAGTCCGGTGGTAAGGGTCAGTACGGTCACGTCAAGATCATACTCGAGCCGAACGAGCCGGGCGCTGGTTACCTGTTTGAAAGCAAGGTCGTCGGCGGTGCTATTCCGAAGGAATACATCCCCGCGGTCGATGCCGGTATTCAGGGCGCTATGCAGAACGGTGTTCTTGCCGGCTACAATGTTGTGGACGTCAAGGTCACGCTCTATGACGGTTCTTACCACGAGGTCGACTCCTCCGAAATGGCATTCAAGATCGCCGGTTCTATGGCGTTCAAGGAGGCCATGAGAAAGGCAGACCCCGTACTCACCGAGCCTATCATGAAGGTTGTTGTCATCGCTCCCGATGACTACACCGGCAACGTCATCGGCGACCTCAACTCCCGCCGCGGTCAGATCCAGTCCATGGAGACCCGCCCCGGCGCGCAGGAGATCACCGCTATGGTGCCGCTTTCCGAGATGTTCGGTTACGCTACCGCGCTGCGCTCCAACACGCAGGGCCGTGGCCAGTTCTCTATGGAGCCCAGCCACTTCGCCGAGGTTCCCAAGTCCATTCAGGAGACCATAATCTCCAACGCACACAAAGCCTGATAAAATATTTAATGGAGGATAATTCAAAATGGCAAAAGCTAAGTTTGAACGCACTAAGCCCCACGTTAACATTGGTACCATTGGTCACGTTGACCACGGTAAAACCACTCTGACCGCTGCTATCACCAAGACCCTCTCTCTGAAGAACGGCAACATCGAGTTCCTGGCATACGACCAGATCGATAACGCTCCCGAGGAGAAGGCAAGAGGTATCACAATCAACACCAGACACGTTGAGTACGAGACCGACAAGCGTCACTACGCTCACGTCGACTGCCCCGGCCACGCTGACTACGTCAAGAACATGATCACCGGTGCTGCACAGATGGACGGCGCAATCCTCGTGGTTGCTGCTTCCGACGGTCCTCTGCAGCAGACCCGTGAGCACGTCCTGCTGGCTCGCCAGGTTGGCGTTCCCGCATTGGTTGTGTTCATGAACAAGACCGACCTCGTTGACGACCCCGAGCTGCTCGACCTCGTCGAGATGGAGACCAGAGACCTGCTCTCCTCCTACGACTTCCCGGGCGATGACATCCCCTTCATCCGTGGTTCTGCCCGTGCCGCTCTCGAGAGCGCTTCCACCGATCCCGCAGATCCCGTATACGCTCCTATCTGGGAGCTGATGGATGCTGTTGACAGCTACATCCCCACTCCTGACAGAAAGTCTGACCTGCCCTTCCTGATGCCCGTTGAGGACGTCTTCTCCATCTCCGGCCGTGGTACTGTTGCTACCGGTCGTGTTGAGCGTGGTACCGTTAAGGTTGGCGACACTGTCGAGATCGTTGGTCTGTCCGACGAGAAGAAGACCACCGTCGTTACCGGTGTTGAGATGTTCCACAAGCTGCTTGACCAGGCTGAGGCCGGTGACAACATCGGTGCTCTGCTCCGTGGTATCGACAAGAACGGCATCGAGCGCGGACAGGTTCTCTGCAAGCCCGGCTCCATTCACCCGCACACAAAGTTCGTTGGTCACGTTTACGTTCTGACTGAGAAGGAAGGCGGCCGTAAGAAGCCCTTCTTCCCCGGCTACAGACCTCAGTTCTACTTCAGAACCACCGACGTTACCGGCGTTATCGAGCTTCCTGAAGGTGTTGAGATGTGCCGCCCCGGCGACAACGTCGATATGACCGTCGAGCTCATCACTCCTATCGCTATCGAGAAGGGACTTCGTTTTGCTATCCGTGAGGGCGGCAGAACTGTCGGTTCCGGTATCGTTTCCGATATTATCGAGTAATTTCAGCTGTGCTGTCCCGGAGGATTTTCCTCCGGGACAGTTACTGACACAAAGCTGCGGTCGCAGCTTTGTCAAATTAATTAAATCATTTTGGGGGATTGGTGAGATTCCATGCCGGCGGTGAAAGTCCGCGAACGCCTCGTGCGCCGAGCAGGTGAGATTCCTGCACCGACGGTAAAGCCCGGATGAGATGAAATGAAAAGCCCCCCGCTGACCTATTCTGCGGGGCTTTTTTCCCCTTATGGGAGTTTTTTATGAAAAACAATGGCTCAAAGCTGGGCGTGCGCCGTCTTGTGACAATGGCACTTTTCTGCGCGCTCGCCTATGTTACGGTTTTTGCGCTCCGTATCAGCGGCATCGGCGGTTTTCTGACGTTTGACATCAAGGATACCATCATAACTATTGCCGCTATGCTTTTCGGCCCGTTTTCCGGTGTCGTTATCGCGCTGGTCGTGTCGCTGCTTGAGATGGTGACCATCAGCGGAACGGGACCATGGGGCTTTTTGATGAACTTTGTCTCGAGCGCCGTGTTTGCAGGCTGTGCAAGCGCGGTTTACACATATGCTCCGCGCCTGCGCCGTCACATGAGCGGCGCGGTGACGGGACTCTGCTGCTCTGTCGTTGCGATGACGGCGGTCATGCTGCTCATGAACCTATTTGTGACGCCGATATATTACCATGTAACGCTTGAAACCGTCAAGGGTATGCTTCTGCCGCTGCTGCTACCGTTCAACCTTATCAAGGCGCTGCTCAATTCTGCGCTGGTGATGGTGCTTTACAAGCCGGTCTCGGCGGCGCTTCACCGCACGCGGCTAGTGGTGTCCGAGGAGGGCAGGGACAGCGGTTATCATTTCGGCGTGCGCAGCCTCGTTGTCATACTCGGCGGGCTGGCGGTCGCTGCCGGCTGTGTGGTGCTGCTTGTCGCGGTGCTGGGCGGCCAGATAACATGGAACAAATAAGGAGGCTTTTATGACAGAGGCGATTTCGCGCTTCTTTCTTGAAACCGTGGGTCGGGAATGGTGTGTCATCCTGTGCTCGATGCTCCCGATAATCGAGCTGCGTGGCGCGATTCCGCTTGGCGCAGGGCTCGGACTGCCGTGGTGGCAGAGCTATATTTTTGCGGTCGTCGGAAACATGATTCCGGTGCCCTTCATACTGCTGTTCATACGCAAAATTCTTGATTGGATGGCGGGATCGAAAATCGGTTTTTTCAACCGCCTTGGCAACTGGATTAACCGCAAGGCCGAAAAGAACCGCTCGAAAATCGAGAAATATTCGTTCTGGGGCGTGGCGCTGTTCGTCGCTATACCGCTGCCGATGACCGGCGCGTGGACGGGCTCGCTCGTTGCGGCGACTATAAATATGAAATTCTGGAAGGCGCTGCTGTCGACGTTCGTCGGCGTCATGATAGCGGGCGTAATTATGACGCTCGGCGCTTACGGAATCGTGACGGCGTTCAGATTTTTTGCGTGAATTTCTCTGCGGCTATTGCAAAAAACGACGCGATGTGGTATCATTATGTCGTGGGGGCGAAGCAAGCCTTGCTTTGGATATTGCAGAGTGATAATTGAATATGATTCTTATCAAGAGTGACGTAAGGACAGGCCTGTTGATGTCACAGCAACCTACCGCGAGGCAAGGTGCTAAATCCTGACAGATGAGAGATTGGGGCTCCGTCTGTGCGGAGCCTTTTTTGATGAAATAAATTAACGGAGATATAAGATAAAATGAAAAAAACACTTTTTACATCCGAGTCGGTGACAGAGGGACATCCCGATAAAATCTGCGACAAAATTTCCGACGCCGTCCTTGACGCGATACTGCGCGAGGACCCCGTGGCGCGCGTTGCGTGCGAGACCTTCTGCACGACCGGCATGGTCGCGCTGATGGGCGAGATAACGACCGAGGCTTATGTCGATCTTCAGCACATCGTGCGCGAGACCGTCCGCGAGATAGGCTACGACCGCGCAAAATACGGCTTCGACTGCGACAGCTGCGCTGTTATCAGCTCGATTCACGAGCAGTCGCCCGACATTGCGCTCGGCGTTGACAAGAGCTTTGAGGCCAGGGCGGGGCAGGGAGACGGCCTCGACATCGGCGCGGGAGACCAGGGACTCATGTTCGGCTACGCCTGCGACGAGACGCCCGAGCTCATGCCGCTGCCCATCTCGCTGGCGCACCGGCTCGCAAAGCAGCTGACGCTCGTCCGCCGCGAGCATGTGATGGACTACCTGCGCCCGGACGGCAAAACGCAGGTCACGGTCGAGTACCACGACGGCGTGCCCGCGCGCGTTGACACGGTGGTCGTGTCGTCGCAGCACAGCCCCGACGTCGAGCTGTCGCAGATACGCGCCGACGTGATTGAGCATGTCATAAAACCCATCGTCCCGGCAGAGCTGCTGGACGATGAGACCAAGATATACGTCAACCCGACCGGGCGCTTTGTTGTGGGCGGCCCCGCGGGCGACACGGGACTTACCGGACGCAAAATAATCGTCGACACCTACGGCGGATATTCCCGTCACGGCGGCGGCGCTTTCTCGGGTAAGGATCCGACCAAGGTTGACCGTTCGGCGTCCTATGCGGCGCGCTATGCCGCGAAGAACATAGTCGCGGCGGGGCTCGCAACGCGCTGTGAGGTGCAGATTGCTTACGCCATCGGCGTGGCGCACCCCGTCTCGGTCATGGTCGAGACGTTCGGAACCGCATGCGTGCCCGAGGAGGAGATTTCACGCGAACTGCTTGCCAATCTTGACCTGCGCCCCGCGACGATCATCAAGCGCTTTGACCTGCGCCGCCCGATTTACTCGCAGCTCGCCGCCTACGGTCACATGGGTCGTGAGGATCTCGGCGTCAGCTGGGAGGAGCGCGATCTCGCGCCGATACTCAAGGCCGCTCTGCTGTAAGGCGGTTTGAAAAGGCACGCTGCCGCGCCGGTGCGCCTTGTTGCGCGCCGCTACCCGCCCGCATATACTGTGAGCGGAGGTGGTGGCGATGTCGCTTTTGTTTGAAATTATTCTTGCCGTGCTGGCGGCTTTCGGCGCAGTCTGCCTTTTGCGTATGCTGACGGACGACTGGCGCCGCCGCTGCGACACGGTAACGTCGCTGATTTATGACGGCAGCTTTGCCGCGGAGGAGCTGGGGTGCATTGTCTGCCAGACGCGCCGCGGCTTTTGCCGTGTGGGGCGTGTGACGGTCACGGTTCTGCCGGGGGTGGAGCTTGACGGGCACGTCACAGAGGCGCTCGTGCGCGGCGGCGTTGAAATTTACTATGTGATCGAAAAGCTGTGTCAGTGAAGGGCACGGCGCAAGCACAAAATAAACTGGGGGAGTGAAAAATGTCCGGACAAAACGTCAATCAGCAGAATGAGGAAGGCCTTATCCGCCTTGACGGCGTGGTGGAGGACATTATCTACTCCAACAAGGAAAACGGGTACACGGTGTGCGCCGTCGAGACCGAGACGGAGGGCGAGGAGCCGGTCACGGTCGTCGGCATTATGCCGTATCTCAGCGAGGGCGACACGGCCTGCTTTTTCGGCCGGTGGGTGCACAGCGCCAGGTACGGCAGGCAGTTCAAGGCCGAGCAGTTCGAGCGCGCGCTCCCCGCGGATACCACTGCGATACTGCGCTACCTCGCGTCGCGGACGATAAAGGGCATCGGCCCGAAGCTGGCGCAGCGCATAGTCGAGGAGTTCGGCGAGGACACCTTTGACGTCATCGAAAATCACCCGGACTGGCTGACGGGTGTCAAGGGCGTGTCGAAGAAGCTGGCCGAGGCGGCGAGCGAGGACTTCAGGGAAAAGTCCGGTATGCGCAACGCGCTGATTTTCTTCCGCGATTACTTCGGCTCGTCGCTGACGCTGCGGATTTATAAAAAATACGGCGGAAATTCCGTCGAGCTGGCGCGCCAGAACCCGTACAGACTGTGCAACGAGGTCGAGGGCATCGGCTTCGAGAAGGCCGACCTCATGGCGCGCAAGCTGGGGATTCCGGCTGACTCGAGCGAGCGACTTATGAGCGGAATATGCTATCTGCTGTCGTCAAACGCGGCGCAGAACGGGCACGTCTGCTTGCCGGAGGACAAGCTGGTCGCGACGGCGGCCGAGCTGCTCGGTTGCACGCCCGCGGCGGCCGCCGCGGCGCTCGGCGACGCAATTTCGGCGCGCCGTCTTGTCGCCGAGAAGCGCGAGCGGGTGCGCTATATCTACCTGCCTTACGCCTACGAGACCGAAAAATACATAGCGTCAAAGCTGGTGCTGCTTGACAAGCTGTGCCCGGCGGTCGACATGGGCGACGTGCGTGCGTTTATCTCCAAGGAAGAGCGCATGAACGGTTTAAGCTATGCCGACATGCAGCGCCGCGCCATTTCCGACGCGCTGGTCAACGGCGTATTCGTCCTGACGGGCGGCCCCGGAACGGGCAAGACGACCATAGTCAAGGCGCTGATTGATATATTCGAAAGCATGGGACTGCGCGTCGCGCTTGCGGCTCCGACCGGGCGCGCGGCGAAGCGCATGTCCGAGGCGACGGGGCACGAGGCGAAGACAGTGCACCGTCTGCTCGAGATGGAGTTCGGGGACGAGTCCGGCGACCGCTTCCGCCGCAACGAGCAGGATCCGCTCGAGGAAAACGTCATCATTGTGGACGAGGCGTCCATGCTCGACAGCTCACTGACGGGCAGTCTTCTGCGCGCCGTAAAGCCGGGTGCAAGGCTGCTGCTCATCGGCGACGCGGATCAGCTGCCGTCGGTAGGCGCGGGCAACGTGCTGGCAGATATTATCGAGTCGGGGCGCTTTGCGACCGTCCGGCTCAACGAGATATTCCGTCAGGCGGGCGCGAGCCTCATTGTCACCAACGCCCACGCCATCAACGAGGGCAGAATGCCCGAGCTTGGCATCAAAAACAACGATTTCTTCTTCCTGCCGCGCTCGTCCGACAACGACATCGCCGCGACGGTTGCCGACCTTTACCGCAATCGTCTGCCGCGCAGCTACGGCGCGGACACTGTCAACAATATTCAGGTCATATCGCCGTCGCGCCGCGGCATTGCGGGCACGGAAAACCTCAATGTCATATTGCAGAACGCGCTGAATCCGCCGGAGCCCGGTAAGCGCGAGTATCAGTTCCGCCAGACGCACTTTCGCGTCGGCGACCGCGTCATGCAGGTTCGCAACAACTACGAGCTGGCCTGGACGCGCCCCGACAGCGAGGGACTTGGCGTTTTCAACGGCGACATCGGCGTCATACAGGCGATAAATCCCGAGTCGTCCAGCTTTGAGATACAGTTCGACGACAGGCATGTCGTCTATGACTTTTCGCTGCTCGAGGATCTTGAGCACGCCTACGCGATAACCGTGCACAAAAGTCAGGGCAGCGAGTATCCGATAGTCATAATTCCGGCTTACGGCGCGGCGCAGGTGCTGCTCACGCGCAACCTGCTCTACACCGCCGTGACGCGCGCGCAGCGCATGGTCATAATCGTCGGCCGCGAGGATATCGTCGCGAGCATGGTGAACAACAACCGCACGGCGCTGCGCTATACCGGCCTCTGCGCGATGCTGCGCGAGGAGGTCTGAGGTGGGAAAAAGCAAACCCAAGGGTGCGGAGTTGTCGTTTCGCACGCGTGTGCGGCGGCTGCTGTTCCCACCGGCGTGTATAAGCTGCGGCGAGCTGCTGCCCTACAACGCCGTCGGCGGCGAGGCGGTGCTCTGCCGCGACTGCCGCGGCGCGTTTGAGGCGGCCAAACTCGAGACGTGCGAGACCTGTGGGCGTCCTATGCTTGACTGCCGCTGCGCGCAGCGGATGCTCGCCGGGGCGGGCGTGCGCCGCGTCGTAAAGCTCGCGGGCTACGACCCTGCTGACCCGCACGCCTGCATCAACCGGCTTGTGAATAACAACAAGCGCGTCTGCAATCGCGACGGCTTTGCCTTTCTTGCCGCGCAGCTGGCGCCCGCGCTTATGCGCGAGCTGCCGCAGGACGCGCTGATTACCTACTGCCCGCGTTCGCGGCGGGCGAGGCGTGAGCACGGCTTCGATCAGGCCGAGGAGTTTGCGCGTGGAATTGCGGCGGCGACCGGATCTGAGCTTTGCCGTCCGCTGACGCGCCGCCGGTCAGCGGGCGTGAGAGCGCAGAAAACGCTCGGCTATTCGGCGCGCGTGTGGAACGCGGGAAAGTCGGTGAGCCTTGACGGCAGTGTCGACGTGCGCGGTCGCGTGGTGGCGCTGGTCGACGACGTCGTGACGACCGGTGCGACCATGAGCGCATGCGCCTCGCTTTTGCTCGGCGCAGGTGCGGCGGAGGTCGTCGGGGTCTGTATCGCGACTGTGACGGAGCATAATCAATTGTGAGTGAGCATAATTGAGGCATCACCGCGCAATGTCCGAGTGGCACACTTGCCGGGCATCTTTTCCGTCAT
>CAVIBA010000003.1:0-40697 GCA_963640785.1 Bulleidia sp. | reverse complement strand
TAACTTAACAATTATTTTTTTAACTTTTTGGTCTCACATCATTGACAAATGTACACGCACGCGCCGCCGACCATTACAGATTTTTCGAGTCAAAGCGAAGCGGGAGCAGCTCGTCGAGCGTGTTCCGGCGCAGGCCGCCGCACCCGTCCTCGAGCAGGACATAAAAGCCCTCCCCGCGGCACAGCTCGGCCATGACCTGCCGACAGCTGCCGCACGGCGGACAGCACCCGCGCACCGCTCCGTCGCGTCCTCCGGCGATGGCGAGCTCGGCGAAATCCCGCGCCCCCTCGCTGACGGCCTTGAACATAGCGCACCGCTCGGCGCACACCGTCAGCGGATAGGACGCGTTCTCGATGTTGCAGCCGGTAAAGACGCGCCCATCGGCGCTTAGCAGCGCCGCGCCGACGCGGAACCCCGAGTAGGGCGAATACGAGCGCTCCATGGCCGCGACGGCCGTTTCCATAAGCTGTTTGTCTGTCATAGGTCAGCCTCCTCGCAAAATATCCGGCTCGCGCGGCGGGCGGCCAGTTCTCTGTATCACGTACGCCATGTCGCGGTTGAGAAACTCGCGCACGCCCGTGACCTCGCGTATGACGCGCAGAACTTCGGGCAGGCTGAATTTTTCATCCTCCCGCCCCAGCTCAACCTCGGCGACGGCGACCCGCTGCCAGAACGGGTAAATGTCCACCTCGGCGACGTGTCCGCCGCAGGGCAGACACCACCGCGTTTTGCTTATCGCGGCGAGCGGAGAGGCGGCGCTGGCGGTGCCTTCGGTAGAATGAGCAGCGCGTTCGGCGGCGGTCGCGGCGTCCTCATCAGGCGCGTTTTTTCCGTCAGGCGCGGCGTCTCCGTCAAGCGCGGCGTTCCGACCGGCCTCCGACCTCAGCGCCTCGTACTCCTGCTCCGTGATCCCGCGCTCGATTTCGACGCGTGTCATGTCCGTCAGGCGGCGCTTGACGGTGTAGAAGCACTCCGTCGCGCCGTCGCGGCGACGGCGGCGTATTCTCGGCGCTTCGCCGTCGGAATTTTTGGGGAGATATATCTGCTCTATTTCGTAGCTGTACGCGCCCGGCCACGCGGCGAGCGCCGCCTCGTCGGGACGCAAAATGAGAAATTTGCGCTCGATTTCAAGCGGCTCGCTCACTTTACCACCTCGGCGGAGAAGTCCGTGCCGCGGGTCTCGCAGCCAAGTCCGAACAGTCCGGCGACGGTAGCGCCGATGTCCGCAAACGTCGCGCGCGTGCCGAGCGACACCGGCTTTATGCCCTCTCCGTACATAACGAGCGGGATGTACTCGCGGGTATGGTCGGTGGTTTTTGTGAAGGCGGGGTCACAGCCGTGGTCGGCCGTAATCATGAGCACGTCGTCGGGACGCATGCTGCGGACAAAGCCGTCGAGCCAGCCGTCGAAGTCAGTCAGCGCCTGCGCGTAGCCGTTGACGTCGCGGCGGTGGCCGTAAAGCATATCAAAATCCACAAGATTGACAAAACACAGGCCGGTAAAGTCCTGATTTGTGATGTCGGATGTGATGCTCATGCCCTCCGCGTTGCCGTGCGTGACGTAGGAGCGGCTTATGCTCTTCCCCGCGAAAATATCGCTTATCTTACCGACGCCGATGGTAGCGAGACCTACGTCGTGAAGTCTGTCGAGCATGGTAGGGCCGGTGGGCTCGAGCGAGAAGTCGTGGCGCTTGGGCGTGCGGACGAAGTTGGGGTACTCGCCGACGTAGGGGCGCGCAATGACGCGTCCGACGGCGTTCTTGCCGGTCAGTATCCTGCGCGCGATGCGGCAATACCCGTACAGCGTCTCGACCGGCACCATGTCCTCGTGCGCCGCTATCTGGAAGACGCTGTCGGCCGAGGTATAGACTATGAGCTTGCCCGTGGCGAGCTGCTCGCGACCGTAATCGAGTATGACCTGCGTTCCGGAGTATGGCTTATTGCACAGCACGCCGCGTCCGGTGGCCGCCGAGAAGGCGTCAATGACGTCCTGCGGGAAGCCGTCGGGGTAAGTGGGCATGGCCTGCTCGGAGATGATTCCGGCGATTTCCCAATGTCCCGTGGTGGTGTCCTTGCCGCGCGACTGCTCGACAAGTCTGCCGGTAGCGGCGAGCGGGGTCGCGGTAGTGCCGAGGAAGTCGAGCCCCGGTATATTGCCTATGCCGAGGCGGCGAAGGGTCGGAATGCTGAACTTCTGCGAGCGCGAGACGCTGCGCAGCGTATTCGAGCCGACGTCGCCGAACTCTGCCGCGTCGGGCAGCTCGCCCGCGCCGCAGCTGTCAAGAACTATCAGAAATACTCTTTTGGTTTTCATGTTTTTCCTTTCCGCGTCCGAGGTATCAGCTGATTCTGCGGGCGGTTTCGAGTGCGATTTCCATCATCTGAGTGAACGAGGTCTGCCGCTCCTCGGCGGGCAGCGCCTCATGCGTCACGAGGCTATCCGAGACGGTGCATATTGCGAGCGCGCGCTTGCCTGCTCTGGCGGCGTTGAGGTAGAGACCTGCGGCCTCCATCTCGACAGCGAGGACGCCGAGCTTTTTCCAGCCGTCGTTGGCGGCGGGGTTATCGTCGTAAAACGTATCCGATGACACGAGGTTGCCGACGTGCCACTGCGCGCCCATTTTCTCCGCGGCGCAGACGGCGGCGGTAAGCAGTGCGAAGTCCGCGATGGGGGCGAAGGTACCGCCGGTTGCGAACTGCGAGGCGTAATTTGAGTTTGTGCACGCGCCCTGTCCGAGCACGATGTCGCGGACGTGTACGTTCTCCTGCAGCGCGCCCGCCGAGCCGACGCGGATTATACTCTCGACGCCGAAGAAGTTGAACAGCTCATATGAGTATATGCCCATCGAGGGTATACCCATACCGCTCGCCATGACCGAGACAGGCACGCCGTGCCAGCTGCCGGTATAGCCCTGGACGCCGCGGACGTTATTGAACAGCCGTGCGCCGTCGAGGTAGTTTTCGGCGATGAATTTGGAGCGGAGCGGGTCGCCGGGCATAAGGACGACGGGCGCAATATCCGCAGGGGCAGCTTTGATATGAGGTGTAGGGTAGTTTGCCATAACAGATCCTTTCCGGGGCGCAGATTACTGCTTTCCTTCCATAAAGTACGCGGCCTCCATATCTGCCACGCTGAGTGCGAATGCGAGCGGGAACATCTCCAGAGCCTGGCCGACGGTGCCGTTATCCTCGTTGCCCGAGAAGCCCATATGGTAGCGGATGGCGAAGGCCTCGTCGCGTGTGAGCTTCATATACCCGGACACGATATAGACCGACTTCTCGCCGTGTCCGTAGGGCAGCGAGTCCTCGATGGTATAATACGGGACGCTGCTCCAGCGGCCGTTTTCGTCCTTGACGTTTCTGAAGGAGGTGCGGTAAAAATTAATCTTACACAAGTCGTGCAGCAGCGCGGCGATGGCTATGCTCTCGTCAGAATACTTGATTCCGTACGTCTCTCTCATGCGTTTACGCGCAAGCTGGTCGACGAGGCAGTCATAGACGTTCAGGCTATGCTCGCACAGTCCGCCTTCGTGTGCGCCGTGGTAGCGTGTACTCGCCGGCGCTGTGAAAAAGTCGCACGCGTCCGAGCACAGGAACGCAAGCAGCGCGTCCGCGCCCTCACGCTTGATATTCGTTTTGAATATGTCGACAAAACGTTCTTTGTTTGTCATGATGGGCTCCTTGGGATTGTATTTTTTAGGAGATTCCGCCGCCTGCGGGCGGCGGCCAACGCCACACGGCGTTGGATCCGTGCCGCCTTTTGAAAAAGGTGGGCGAAAACTTTCGCAAATTTGGGCGAGTTAAAATCTGTGAGACGCCGGAACGGGTGGTTTTGGACGTCCCACAGACTTTAACCTGCTTTTTTTGAAAGTTTTGCGGGGTCTCGGGGGCTTTTTCAAAAGCCGCCCGAGCGGGGTTCGGGGCAGCGCCCCGAGAGCAATCGGTTTCCTCTTACTTCACCTCCTATTCTATCATTTTTAATCCCCCGTGTAAATAGTTTTTTGCGATTTTGGTACGGCGCGGCGAAAAAATCGGCGCGGGGCGTAGACAGGGGGGACAATGTGTGATATAATTATGGTGAATAATCATTTTCGTTCAAATTTCCGTTTTGGAGGACACATGAGTACACCATTACTTTCAGTTCAGCCCTACAAGGGCACACGCGACTTTTACCCGGCAGACATGCGTCTGCGCAACTGGTTTTTCGGCAAGATCCGCGGGGTGCTGGAATGCGCCGCGTTTGACGAATACAACGGTCCCATGCTCGAGTCCCTCGACATATACGCAGCCAAGAGCGGCGTCGAGCTCGCGAGCGAGCAGACCTACAACTTCACCGATCGCGGCGGACGTCAGCTGGCTATGCGCCCCGAGATGACGCCGACAGTCGCGCGCATGGTCGCAGCCAAGGTCAACGAGCTGAGCTACCCCCTGCGCTGGTTCTCCATCCCCAACTTTTACCGTTACGAGCGCCCCCAGCGCGGCAGACTCCGCGAGTTCTGGCAGGTCAACGCCGACATTTTCGGCTGCGACTCGTACGAGGCCGACTTTGACATAATCTCAACCGCCATCAAGCTGCTCCGCGTCTTCGGCGCGGACGAGAGCATGTTCCGCGTGCACATAAACAACCGCCGCTTCTTCAACGACGTCATCGCCGCCATCGCGGGCACCGACGCCGAGGGCGCGAAGGCAGTCTCCAAGGTCGTCGACCGCAAGGGCAAGGTAAGCCGCGAGTCCTACGAGAAGGACATGGCCGCGCTCGGCCTTAACGCCGACCAGCTGGCCAAAATCGACGCGCTCTACACCATGAGCATCGACGAGGCGACCGCTCTCTGCCCCGATTCGCGCGGCTCCGCCGAGCTCGCCCGACTGTTTGACGCGCTGCGCGCCTGCGGGCTCGATAAATACTGCGTCTTCGACTTCGGCATCATCCGCGGTCTCGACTACTATACCGGCACCGTTTTCGAGGTGTTCGACGAAGCGCCCGAGAACAACCGCGCCATGTTCGGCGGCGGCCGGTACGACAACCTCGTCGGACTGTTCGTGCACAACACGGCGGTGTCCGGAGTCGGCTTCGGCTTCGGAGACGTCACGCTCGAAAACTTTCTCTACACGCATAAGCTGGTGCCCGAATCGCTGTCGGCTTACAGCGTCAAGGTGCTCGTCACGCGCTTCCCTGACGTCGCCTTCACCGAGTACGAGGCGCTTTCCGACAGCCTCGTGAACGCGCAGATCCCCTGCATGTGCTACCTCGGAACCAAGAAATTCGGCAAGCAGATCGACTACGCCGTCAACACCGGCTGCACGCACGTCGTCATAATGGGCGGCAGCGAGCTCGCCGAGGGGACGGTCAAAGTCAAGAATCTCGCCACCCGTAAAGAAACGGCAATACGCCGCGGCGAGCTGGTTGACTTTTTCAAGAACGCCTGATCCGGCGTCACAAATCAAAAAATCAGGAGGTGTAAGGCTATGATTTATATGTTTTTGGCACATGGTTTTGAGGAAACCGAAGCGCTGACGCCGCTCGACCTTTTGCGTCGCGCGGGACTTGAGGTAACCACCGTCGGCATCGGCGGCGAGCTTGTAACCGGATCGCACGGCATCACCGTGCAGGCCGACATA
Organism: Bulleidia sp.; assembly: GCA_963640785.1. Taxonomy (GTDB): domain Bacteria; phylum Bacillota; class Clostridia; order Oscillospirales; family CAG-272; genus UMGS1002. Next base: position 35,079 of record CAVIBA010000003.1, on the reverse strand, counting down.
ATCGACAGCGTCTTCCACGACGACAACCCCGACATGGTAATTCTGCCCGGCGGAATGCCCGGCACACGCAACCTTGACGCCTCGCCCGTCGTCGACGCCGCGCTCAAAGCGACCGCAGCGCGCGACGGCTATCTCGCCGCCATCTGCGCAGCCCCCATGGTGCTCGGCAAGCGCGGCCTGCTCAAGGGCAAGCGCGCCATCTGCTTCCCCGGCTTTGAAAAATTCCTTGACGGCGCGATTCTTTCTAACCGCCACGTAGTCCGTGACGGCAAGACGGTCACGGCCGCCGGTATGGGCGTCGCGCTCGACTTCGGAATGGAGCTTGTCGCAATGCTGTGTGGCGACGTTGCCGCCGAAAATCTGCGCGCCTCCATCATCGCCGGCTGAGGCAATGACAGGCGCTGAATCGGCGCGCCGCGGCGGCTTTGTGTCCGCGTGGGCGGTGCTGTTCGGGTACGTCATGCTGATTGTCGCACGGCTTGTCGACTCGCGCGTGACTAACCCGCATCTCTCAACCTTTCTCGCGGTGATTTTCGAAATCGCGATATTTGTCATCCCCGGCGCCGTCTGCGTCTGCCTCATGCTGCGGCTGCCGCAGCAGCTGGCGCGTCCGACGCCGTCCGCACTGCTTATCTCGCGGCCGGACGTGCGCCGGATTCTCCCCTGCGCATCGGCGCTGGTGGGTCTGTGCTGCCTCGCTTTTCTTCTGACGATACTGCTCTGCAGCGACAGCACTCCGGCGGGCAGGTTCGACCTTTACAACACCTTCACCGCGCGCGGAGGCGAGGGCGTCTTCGGCAACGTCCGGCTGATTGTCTGCTACGCGCTGCTCCCGGCGGTGTGCGAGGAGTTTATGTTCCGCGGGCTTGTCTGCTTCGAATACCGGGGCGGCGGGGTCGTGCGGTCGGTCGTCATGAGCTCGCTGCTTTTCGGAATGCTGCACCTCGAACTCAAGTTGCTGCCCGTCTACATTGTCAGCGGCGTCGTGCTGTGTCTGGTGCTCTACGCGACGCGCTCGCTTATCGCATGCGTTGCGGTGCATCTGCTCTACAATATTTTTGCAATTTACCTTCAGCCCTACCTGTCGTCGTTTTATCTGACGACGGCCAGCCGCGCGCTGTTTCTGATGCTGCTTGTGGCGATTATGCTCATCGCCGCGTTGGTATTCTGCATGAGCGCGGCACGGCTTTACGGGCACTACCGCGCAAATGCCGCGTCTGATTCCGGCAATTGCGCTGACTCCGCCGGGCAGTCCGGCCGCCACGACCACCCCGAGCAGTCTGCCGGTACCGACTGTACCGGCCATTCCGGCAGTCCCGACTATCCAGTCGGGCTCACGCCGGAGGAGCTGTTAAGGTCGTTGCGCGACGGCGCGCTCAGCCTGCCGTTTATTCTTTCGGTAGCGATATTTTTTATTGGTACAATTATATTTTAAAAAACTTTCAGGAGGTCATTATGACGTACGCACAAGGTCTTAAGAAGGGTTCCTCGCTTTGTTTTTGCCGCAAGCTGGACGCTGAGGCGCTGCACACGCTGAAGTCCGTCGGCATCGACGCGGCGGAACTGTCGTTCAACTTCGACTACTACATGAACAAGCTGGATTTTCCGCGCAACTGGCAGAAGTACTCCGACATGGCGCGTGACGAAGGTATCGAGCTATGGTCGATACATCTTCCCTTCTCGCGCTCGCTCGACATTTCGAGCATGAAGGACGAATTCCGCGCCATCACACTCTACACCAACCGGACTCTCATTGAGGCGGCAGGCAAGGCCGGCGTCAAGGTAGCCGTACTGCATCCGAGCAGCGAGCCTATTGACGACGAGGTGCGGCCCGAGCGTCTGCGCCGCAGTCGCGAGGCGATAATCGAGCTGCGCAAGGTCTGCGACGCGGCGGGGATGAGGTTAGCGGTTGAGAATCTGCCGCGGACCTGTTTATGCAACCGTGCGGCCGAGATGATTGAGCTTGTGAGCGGCACCGGCGCGGGCGTTGTATTCGACACCAACCACTCGCTGATTGACGAGAACGTTTCATTCCTGCATTCGCTCATCGACGCCGGTCTTGAAATTCTCACTCTGCACATATCCGATTACGATTTTGTTGACGAACGGCACCGTCTGCCTGGCGACGGTCTGAACAACTGGGCAGGCATACTGGCCGAGCTCGAGCGCTGCCACTACTCCGGCCCGCTGATGTACGAGGTGCCCTGCCAGCCCAAGGAGCGGGACGTCATCTCCCCCGAGCAGCTCTCGCAAAACATGAGCGACCTCGCCGCGGGGAAAATTTAACGGCGGCAATCGCAACCAATGCAAAGGGAGTTTCGCGCTCTGCGGAGCGCGACCAACGCCACACGGCGTTGGATCCATGCCGCCTTTTGAAAAAGGCGGGCGAAAACTTTGAAAAAAGGACGGGTTAAGGTCTGCGGACAAACAGGACGTATGGCTTTAAGCGTTCAAGCACAGGCGGTGCTGAACCATCGTGTGATGTCGCACCGCATGCACTTAAACGCTTAAAACCATCCGCCTCTGCGTCTCACAGACTTTAACCCGCCCTTTTTGTGAAAGTTTTTGCGGGTTCTTAGGGAGCTTTTTTCAAAAAGCTCCCTAAGCGGGGTTCGGGGCAGCGCCCCGAGAGCAATCGGTCCCCGCTTGCCTCAGCCCTCCGCTCACCCAGGTTCAATCAAACCACGGATGCATCTTTGTCAGCGTGGCGGCGGGGAGGGGGGCGGGCAGTGTCATGCACCAGAGTGCCTCGCTTCTCTGCGCGAGCGCCCACTGACGCTCGCCGCCGCACACGCCCGCCGCGTCAGCGGGCTTTGTTATTACCGGCAGACCGCCAGCGCGTCGACGCGACGCAAGATAGGCGCGCCCGCAGCTGTTCGCCGCGAGCAACTGAACGTATGCAGCTTCGCGACGCCAGTCGTCGACTGTCAAACCGAGCATGAGACCGAGCACCGTCCTGCGCACACGCGCGTCAGTGTAGTTCGATGCCGACGCGCGGCGTATGAGCTCATCGTAACCGCACGCCTCGCGCGCCACGGCAAATATCCGATCGGACAGACTGCTGTCGGTGTCCGGAAGTCCGGCCGAAGTGGCGTCACTCACACGCAAATATGCTAGAATGTCGTGCCTGATGTTTTCGATTTGTGACATGCACAGCCCGCGGCTCCGCGCTTCCTCGAGCGCCTCCAGCGTAACGTCCGGAACGTAACCCCGCAGCGCGTCGACTCCACCGTCGCGCATGAGCGCGCGCAGCGCGCGTGCCGATGGGTATCCGCTCGCACCGACGCTCGCCTCGTTGTACCCGTCGCCCTTGCGGCGCACCGGGAAAATGTCCGCCTGACGCCCGAGCCGCCGCAGCTCTTTGACGTAATTCACCGCCAGTATGTCGTTCGGACTGTCGGAGAGCGGCGCGCCGGTGAGGGCGCGGTAGGCCTCGAAATAGGCCGCCGCACTTCCCTTTCCCGCGCGGCACAGCTGCCTGTAACGCTCCTCAAATTCGGCCGTGAGCAGCACGCGGGCGGTCTCCCTGAGCGTGGCGGCGTCGAAGGACTCGCACCCAAAGCCCAGCGTGTCGACACCAACGCGGGTCAGTATATCGACGCCCGCGCGGGCGAAAAATTCGGCGCTCGCCAGGCAATATGGGAACGGCAGCTCAAGCACAACGTCCGCACCGCCCTCGAGCGCACAGCGCGCGCGGGTAAATTTGTCCGCCACAGCCGGCTCGCCGCGCTGGACAAAGCTGCCGCTCATCAGACACACGACGACCTCCGCCCCCGCCTCCCTAAGCGTCCGGATGAGGTGCGCGTGGCCGTTGTGAAATGGGTTAAACTCGCATATAATTCCGCAAACCTTCATTAATTCTCCCTTAAGCGGTCAAAAAATGTGCCGATTTGACCGAAAATGTGAAATAAACTATTGTAAAATCCGATACAATATGATAGAATAGAAGCAGTATATAAATTAACCGGAGGTTATATTCTTCTTTATGAACGTACTTGTTGTCAACGCCGGAAGCAGTTCGCTTAAGTATCAGCTTTTCGACACCAACACCGAAGCCGTCTACGCCAAGGGCATCTGCGAGCGCATCGGCGCAGCAGGCTCCTGTATCGACCATCGCCAGCTCATAAAGGGCATCCGTCACAAAAAGGAAATGCCCATGGCGAACCACTCTGAGGCAATGCGCATCGTCGTCGAGGCGCTGACCGATCCCGAGATCGGCTGCATCAAATCCATGGACGAAATCGAGGCCGTCGGCCATCGCGTCGTCCACGGCGGCCCCTACTTCTTTGAGAGCGTGCTCGTGACCGAGGATGTCATCGCCAAGCTCGCTATGTGCTACGAGTTCGCGCCGCTCCACACCAAGGCGCACCTGATGGGCATCCGCGGCTGCACCGAGGTCATGCCGAACGTGCCGCAGGTTCTCGTCTTCGACACCGCCTTCCATCAGACAATGCCCGAGAAGGCCTACTACTACTCCATTCCCTACGACATGTACAAGGAGTACAAAATCCGCCGCTACGGCGCGCACGGAACCAGCCACCGCTACGTTTCGGGCGTCATGCGCGAAATTCTCGCCAAGGAGGGCAAGACCGAGGACACCAAGATCATCACCTGCCACCTCGGCAACGGCTCGTCCATTTCCGCCGTTCGCGACGGCAAGGTCATCGACACCTCCATGGGCTTCACGCCTCTTGACGGCGTCGAGATGGGCACGCGCTGCGGCTCCATCGACCCTGCAATCGTCACCTACATAATGAACAAGAAGGGCTTCACGCCCGACCAGATGAGCGAGTTCATGAACACGCAGTGCGGATTCTACGGCATCACCGGCTTCTCCGACTCGCGCGACATCGAGGACGCCGTGGCCGCCGGTCCCGACGCTAAGCCCGACCCCAACCATCCGCTGCCCTCCTATGAGAGAGCCAACCTCTGTTCCTCCGTTCTGTTCTACCAGATCAAGAAGTACATCGGCTCCTACACCGCCGCGATGGACGGCCTTGACGCCATCGTCTTCACGGCTGGCCTCGGCGAGAACAACCCCCGCCTGCGCGAGGTCGTGTGCAGCGACATGGAGTATTTCGGCATCGAGATCGACAAGGAGCTCAACGCAAAGATGCTCCGCCAATCCAACATCGTCAAGCTGTCGACCGAGCGCTCCAAGGTTCAGGTCTACCTCATCCCCACCAACGAAGAGCTGGTGATTGCAAGAGATACCGCAGACATCGTCTCGAAGCTCGGCAAGTAACATCCGGCATCACATTTCAAGCCTTCCTGCATGACGCAGGAAAATTTTTTCTTTTTCTGTGACCCAAAAACGCAACGCCCGCCCCGGCCATCGCCGGGACGGGCGTATGGCGCCGGGTCCTTATTTCCTTCCGCCGAGTGCGAGGATGCCGTCCGCGATGAACAGCACGCCGAGGACGATGAACAGCCAGTCGATCATAGCCCACTTGCTGACCACCAGCATAACACCGGCAACAATGGTCAGAACGGAGGTGAGGAGCATCACAGCGCTGCTCACCTTGAAGGACGCGACGAGATTCAGCACGCCGCGCGCGATCAGCATAATGCCGAACACCAGCAGAACAATCTCAACGAACATCCAACCGCCCATAAGCACTATTGCGCCGATAGCGATGTAAACAATGCCCGGCAGCAGCGCCTTATTGCAGATGGACACGACACCGGCAACGATAAACACCACGCCGACGACCGTCATCAGCCAATTGAGCATGCCCGAACGGAAAATGATGAACAACACGCCGACAAGTATGTAAAGAATAGCGGTGATAGCGGCGTTGCCCCACTTTTTGAACGATGAACTCATGAAAAAAGTCTCCTTAATTAAGATATACGTTTACCGCAAACGCGGAAAATATCAGAACAGATAATTCACAACCAGTATCGCAGCGCCGAGCACCACCAGAATCACGCCCGTGACGCGGTTAAGCACTTCGGGCTTTGCGCGGTTGGCAATACGCGCGGCGATGAGCGCCCAAAGCAGCGTGCTCGCCACGCAGACAACCAGTGCCAGCACGTCCGGCGCTCCGCCGATAGCAAAGTGACTGACCGCCCCGGTCAGCGCCGTGAAGGTCATTATGAACACGCTCGTTCCGACTGCGGTCTTGAGCTCGTATCCAAGCACGGCGGTGAGCAGCAGGAGCATCATCATGCCGCCGCCCGCACCGACAAATCCGCAGATAAAGCCGACTGCACTGCCGCACAGAACCGACCGCACAATCTTCCGCCGCGTCGTGGCCCCGGTCAGCCGCGCCGCAGGCGCCACCACCGGGCGGACTATGAACTTGATGCCGAGCAGCAGCGTCATAATCGTCGAAAAGCTGCCCATGGTGGTCTTTGGAACAAGGTCGGCGACGTAGCTGCCGACAAAGGTGAACATCAGCACCGCCGCCATCATTACAAAGCCGTTGCGTATATCGAGATTTTTGTTTTTGCCGTAGGTGTAGGCCGAGACGGCGCTTGCAAGCACGTCGCTCGCCAGCGCGATGCCGACGGCGAGATAGGGGTCCATTCCAAGGAAGGTTATGAGCATCGGACTGATGACCGCCGCGGCGCTCATGCCCGCGAATCCGGTTCCGAGCCCGGCTCCAACGCCCGCGATAAAGCAGACGATTATTTTAATTACCGTTTCCAATATTGACTTCCAGCTCGTTGAGATTTCCGAGCACGCACTCGATCACCCGGCGGAACGCTTCCCTGTCGTCCTCACCGATGCCGCGGCCAACCGACTCCACAAACTGTCTCTGCACCTCCGTGCCGTCACGTATGACGTCCGCCGCCGCGGGAGCGACGCTCAACCGACGGACGCGCCTGTCGTCGGCGTCGTCCTCAGCGATAAGCAGGCCGCGCCGCACAAGCGTGTCGACCGCCACCGATGCCATACCGGTTTTGATGCCGCGCACCTGGCATAGGTCGCGCGCGGTGTTGTATCCGGGGTAGTTATGAAGAAACATCAGCACATCGAGGCAGGTATTGTTGATGCCGTACTTTTTGCATACGGGAGCGCACAGCGCCGTGTACACGCCAATGGTCTTGCGCCCGGCCGTCATAAATTCCAGTGCATCCATACCGTCCTCCGGATAGATCAGAATGATTCCGCCCCGACCGCAGCTGCGGAAAGAATTACTCTAATATTAGAGTAATTATAGCACACGGCGTGAGTATTGTCAATACTCACGCCGTGAAAAAAGCAAAAATATTGCGTTTTTTGACCCGTGGGCGCGCCGACCAACATCATTCCGAGCGCCACGCCCGCGCAGACGCTGTACAACCGGCAGCCTCTGTCCCGTGCCCCGGCGACGATAATGACAGTCAGCGACGCAATCGAGAGCTGCACGACAAGAATCGTGGAGAGAATGTGCATCTTATCCTGTAACATCCCCGCGTAGCCGCTGTCGCTGAGCGGGAACATGCGGCAGCCCACCGCCGGCACGAGCTCCATGGCTGCAAAAAGGCAGCTCCCGACGCGAAGCAGCCTTGTTTTTCTGCCCTGCACCCCGACGCACACCATCATGTCGCAAGCCACCTCCAAGACGTTGTAAAACGCTGAGCTGATTCCACAGCGACAGCGACGGCGCGTTCGCCGCGCTCAGGTTGCTGACCGCCTCATACCCGCGCTCCGCAAACAGCTCCAGCGCCTTGTCGAGTATTCGCTGTTTTGTATCTTCCTGTTTCATACGAGCCTCGCTAACTATTATTCGTTAGCGAGATTATAGCACGGTTTGGGGCGGTTGTCATGAGGGGGAGGAGAATTATTTTGAAACTTGGATTCTCAGGCTAAACGCTTTTTATCCGGATTTCTATAATTCGCCCCGAACCGTTGACATATGATGCAAAATGTGATAAAATTAAGTTGTTCGAGCAAATACATTTCAAGGAGAACATTATGAAAAGACTTTTGTGTGCCACACTTGCAGCTATCGCCATTATGACGACTATTTTTACGACCGCCTGCCAGAGCAGCGGCAAACAAGACGGAATTTCTGAAAAAAGCGGGGTATATGCTGCGGCTGAAATGCTATTCCCTGTCAAACCTCCCGAGAAAAAGGCCGCGGGAGGTTATGAAGAAAAGGCTGCGGATGGCGTGAAAGTAACTTCCGAATACAACGCTGAGGGTTATCTTGTAAAGCAGGTCAGCGTCTCGCCTGAGGGTGAGCAGCTTTCATGCAGCGAATATGAATACGACAAAAACGGCCGTTTTATAAAGCTCCGCCGAACAAACGACCAAAGTGTTAAAACCGAAATATACACCTATAACAAAAAGGGACAGCTCGTAGAAACAAGGTTTGAAAGCGAAACAAAACAATCCGATGGGGCAGATTCAACAAATCTTCGGGCATATAAAACGGTCTTCACCTACGACGCTAAGGGGAGATTGATAAAAAACTCCACCTGCCACGAGAATGGCGACATTTATCATGAGTCTGATTACTATTACGATGAAGATGCACATAAGGTAATAGTCACTCACTATATTGATGGAAATCAAAACGACGAAATTTACTATTACACCGACGATTGGAAGCAAAAAAAGCGTGAGGGTTATTCTTTTGGCGGAAACTTACTGTCAGTAACAGAGTATGATGAGAATCAAAACAAAATAAATCCGGCTACGAAGGTGCCAGAAGATATTATGACGGCGATGAAACTTTGACAACACTATTTGAGTATTCCGGAGAGTCTGATGACCCGGTTTTAATAAGAACCACACATTACGCTCCGGACGGCAGTATTAAAAGTGTGATAGATCACAATTGATTTCTGATTTTCGCAAAAAATCGGTCTATAAAAACAGCACCCCCCGAACCTAACGGGAGCAGTCCTGCAACAACCTCCAAAGCCCCCGGCCAAAAATTGGCCGGGGGCTCCTTTTTCAGCTTGCCGAATAAACGGCTATGACTGAGGGATTACTTATTTGCCGGACTTAATGCTGTTCTCGTAGGACTCGATCATCTTCTTGACCATCTGTCCGCCGATAGAACCGGCCTGACGGGAGGTCAGCTCGCCGTTGTAGCCCTGGTTGAGGTTTACGCCGACTTCGGAAGCGGCTTCCATCTTGAACTTTTCAAGAGCGTCCTTAGCTTCAGGAACGAGTGCGCGGTTATTTCTTGCCATTTTGGAACTCCTATTCGGAACGCCGGATGCATGCATCCTGTGATCCGTTAATCTATATTAATTGAGTCGCTTTCGCGCTCTGCTATTATTATTTTCAACACCCGCCGCTTTATGAATGGCAATTGAAGGCAGCAAAATCCGCCGCGTTCAAAAATTTTTCTGATTTTTTCAAAAACCTCTTGACTTAGAGTCAACTCTAAGTTATATAATAACACATACAAGGAGGTGACTCACATGACCATCAAGGAAGTCAGTGAAAAATACGGCATATCCGCCGACACACTGCGCTATTATGAGCGCGTCGGTATGCTGCCGCCGGTCAGCCGGACATCGGGCAGCATACGCAACTACACGGACGAGAATCTCAGCTGGCTTGAGCTCATTCTCTGTATGCGCAACGCAGGACTGCCGATCGAGGCCATAATCGAGTACGTCAGGCTATTCAGCCTCGGCGACTCAACCTTCGGCGCACGACTGGAGCTTTTGCGTGAGCAAAGAGAGGTACTTCTCGACCAGAAAGCACAGATCGAAGCCGCGCTTGCCCGGCTCAACTACAAAATCGAGCGCTATGAGGTCGCCGTCGAGACCGGCAAGCTGACATGGAACAAGCAAAAATGCGACAAATAACAAATAAAATGAATAACATAAGGAGACAAACGTCATGAGAAAAAATCTGGGCGCAAAGCCTTACACCTACCCGCAACCTGTATTCATTCTGGCCGCCTACGCGGAGGACGGCACGCCTGACGCCATGAACGCCGCATGGGGCGGCATCAGCGACGGCGACGAAATATCCATGTGCATAAGCTCCGGCCACAAGACGACAAAAAGCCTGCTTGCGCGCGGCGCCTTCACTGTCAGCATGGCGGACGCGGCGCACGTCGCCGAGTGCGATTATGTCGGCATCGTCTCCGGCAACAAGGTTCCCGATAAGTTTGCCCGCGCGGGCTTTCACGCGGTGAAGTCCTCGTTTGTCGACGCGCCGCTGATTGAGGAGCTGCCGATAGCCGTCGAGTGCACGCTCAAGGAGTACGACCCCTCGACCGGCCGTCTCGTCGGCAAAATTGTCAACGTAAGCGTAGACGAGCGCGTGCTCGACGCCGCCGGAAATGTCGACGTCGCGCTGGCGCGCCCCATCACCTTCGATCCCTTCAATAACACCTACGTCGTCCTCGGCGACGTCGTCGGCACGGCCTTCCACGACGGAAAGTCGGTAAAATAATCGCCGCGCATAAAAAATCAGGCAGGACATTGCAGCTCTCGCTGCAATGCCCTGCTTTTGCTCCCGTACAGGACAGAAAATACTTTCGCGAGCCTTGACAAAGCCCGAAAAAGTGCTATAATAAAAACAGTTGCAAATGCAACTATTGCGCTTGCAACTGTTGTTTTATAAAACTATTACGTAGAACGGAGGAACACTATGCCGTCATTCATGAGGCAGATACGGGTCATCGGAAGATGCTCAAATATTTACCGCACCGCGGCGCTTGAGGGAACCGGACTTTCCGGCGGCCACACGGCCTATCTCTTTGCGCTGTGCCGCACGCCGGGCATGTCGCAGGAGCAGCTGTCGCGGCACATTTACGTCAACAAAAGCAACGTCACGCGCCACCTCGCGCAGCTTGAGAAGCTGGGATACGTCGAGAGGCGGCAGAGCGAGGAGGACAAGCGCGTCATTCTCGTCTACCCGACGCAGAAGGCCTATGACATACTGCCCCGCGTCACCGACATCATCAAGGGCTGGAACTCCTACCTCACCGAGGAGTTCACTGAGGAGGAGATGGAGCAGTTCAACGCCATGCTCGCACGCATAACCGAGCGTGCGACGTCGGCCGTCAACCGCCAGATAGACAAGTCCTGGGAGAGCGACGACAGATGAAACACCTGCTGAAGTATCTGAAGCCATTCTACGGCCGCATGACCGTGGGACTTTCAATCAAATTTCTCGGCACAGTCATGGAGCTGATACTTCCCTACATTCTCGGCTTTATTATTGACGAAATCGTTCCGCGCGAGAGCGTCAGTCAGATAGTACTGTGGGGACTGCTGATGATATTCTGCGCACTGCTGGCCGTCACCATGAACGTAACCGCCAACCGTATGGCGGCTAAGGTCGCGCGCGACACCTCCGAGGCAGTGCGTCACGATCTGTTCGACAGGACCATGCAGCTGTCCTCGGCGCAGGTCGACCGCTTTACCATCCCAAGCCTCGAGTCGCGTCTGACGTCGGACACCTACAATTTTCACCACTTTGTCGGCATGATGCAGCGCATGGGCGTTCGCGCGCCGATACTGCTGCTCGGCGGCGGCATCATCACCGCCATAATTGACTACCGCATGGCGGTCGTCATGTTCGCGACGCTGCCGCTCATAGCTGTGTCAGTGGCGCTAATATCCCGGCGCGGCGTGCCGCTTTACGTGCAGGTTCAGCGCTCGGTCGACGGCATGACGCGCGTCGTGCGCGAGGACGCGCAGGGCATACGAGTCATAAAGGCGCTGTCGAAAACCAAGTACGAGCGCGAGAGATACGACAAGGTCAACCGCGCGCTGGTTCACGACGAGCAGAAGGCCGGCATCACCATGGCCGCCACCAACCCTCTCATGACCTTTTTCATGAACGCCGGAATCGCCGCCGTCATACTCATCGGCGGAATGCTGGTCAACGGCGGGCTGTCCAAGCCCGGCAAAATTCTGACTTTCATGCAGTATTTCACGCTGATCTCGCAGGCCATGATGAGCGTGACGAGAATTTTCGTCCTGTACACCAAGTGCTCGGCCTCGGCGGGACGTATCGCCGAGGTGCTTGAGTGCCCCGAGGATCTGACGGTCGCAAGCAGCGCCGACTTCCCCACGCGCGCCGACGGCAGCGCGGGCTACATAACCTTCGAGCACGTCAATTTTTCCTACAACAAGACCAAGAACAACCTCACCGACATAACCTTCCGCATTCCGCGCGGCGGCTCGCTCGGCATTATCGGCGCGACGGGCTCGGGCAAGTCGACCATCGTCTCGCTGCTCATGCGGCTGTATGACATCGACTCGGGCTCGATACGCATAAGCGGGCGCGACGTGCGCACAATTCCGCGCGACGAGCTGCACTCCATGTTCGGCGCGGCCATGCAGAACGACTTTCTCTACGCCGACACGGTGCGTGAGAACATCTCCTTCGGCCGCGACATCCCCGACGACGAGCTGCGTCGCGCCGCCGCCATGGCGCAGGCCGACTTCATCGACCACTTTCCCGACGGCTGGGATCACATGCTGGCAACCAAGGGAACCAACATCAGCGGCGGTCAGAAGCAGCGTCTGCTTATTGCCCGCGCGCTGGCAGGCAAGCCCGACATACTCGTTCTTGACGACTCGTCCTCAGCTCTCGACTACAAGACCGACGCCGCACTGCGCCGCGCCATCGCGTCCGAAGCGGGCGAGATGACGATGATAGTGGTCGCACAGCGCGTCAGCTCCGTCAAGGGCTCGGATGTCATAATAGTGCTCGATGAGGGCCGCATAATCGGCATGGGCGATCACGACAGCCTCATGCGCGACTGCGATATATATCGCGAGATAAGTCAGTCACAGATGGGAGGTGCTTTCCTTGAATAATCCAGGAATGCCCGGCGGAGGAGGCGGCGGACTCGGCCGCTCACGCTCGCTCAACAGCTCCCGTCCGGATGAAAAAATCGATTTGAAGACAAAAAGCGCCGTCATGCGTCGTCTCGGCGGCTATCTGCTCCAGCACGGCTGGTATGTGCTGCTGGCGCTCTGTCTCATGCTCGGCTCCAACATTCTCGCGCTCGTCGGCCCCAAGCTGTCGGGCACGGCAATCGACGCCATCGGCGCCGGCGCCGGCAGCGTCGACATGGACACGGTAATAAAATACTGCGGCCTGCTTATCATTTTCTACACCGCCTCGGCCGTCATGTCCTACATACTCGCGGTGGTGATGGTCAAGCTCAGCCAGCGCATTATCTACACCATGCGGCGGCAGCTTTTCGACCGGCTGACCGAGCTGCCCGTCAGCTACTTTGACACGCACGCGACCGGCGACATCATCAGCCACATTTCCTACGACGTTGACACCGTCAACGCCTCGCTCTCGCACGACCTGCTTCAGATATGCACGAGCGTTGTGACTGTGGTCGGCTCGCTGATAATGATGGTGTCCATCTCGCCCATGCTGATACTGATTTTCGCGGTCACGGTGCCGATCTCGATAATTTTCACGCGGTACAAGACCAAGCGCATTCGTCCGCTGTTCAAGCGGCGCTCGATGAAGCTCGGTCAGCTCAACGGCTACGCTGAGGAAATGCTCTCGGGTCAGCGTTCGATACGCATATACGGTCGCGAGTCCGTCATAACCGGTCGGTTTGACGAGCGCAACACCGATGCCGTCGACGCCTACTACGACGCCGACTACCACGGTGCCATCATCGGTCCCGGCGTCAACTTTATCAACAACTTCTCGCTTGCGCTTGTTATCATCCTCGGCGGCATATTCTTCATGCTGTCAAGCTCCGGCGTTATCAAGGCGGGGTCGCTGCTGTTTATGTCGCTCGGCGGAGTTTCGGCGTTTGTGCAGTATTCGCGCAAATTTGCCGGACCCATAAACGAGTTTGCCAACATTTTAAGCGAGCTTCAGTCGGCGCTTGCGGCCGCGGAGCGTGTATTCCGCATAATCGACGAGCCGGACGAGGACGAGGTCAGCGCCGCGCGTGAGTCCAACCGCGGATACACCGGCGACGGGCGTCCCGAGTCCATCGAGGGGCACGTCAAGCTCGAGCACGTGCGCTTCGGCTACGTTCCCGGCCGCACGATTCTGCACGACCTCTCAATTGACGTCAGGAAGGGCAACACGGTCGCCATAGTCGGCCCGACCGGAGCTGGAAAGACGACCATCATCAACCTGCTGATGCGCTTCTACGACGTTGACAGCGGGAAAATTTTCGTCGACGGCACCGAGATACGAAATCTCGACCGCGACTGTCTGCGCCGCGCCTACACCATGGTTCTTCAGGAGACGTGGCTGTTCGGCGGCACGATTGCCGAGAACATCAGCTACGGCCGTTCCGACGCGACGATGGACGAAATCGTCGCTGCCGCCCGCGCCGCGCACATACATTCCTTCATCGAGGCGCTGCCGAACGGCTACGACACCGTTCTCACCGACGACGGTATCAACATCTCGAAGGGACAGAAGCAGCTTATCACAATCGCGCGAGCCATGCTGCCGAAGTCGTCCATGCTGATCCTTGACGAGGCAACCTCAAACGTTGACTCGCGCACCGAGCAGCAGATTCAGGAGGCCATGCGCTCGCTCATGGAGGGGCGCACCTGCTTCGTTATCGCACACCGCCTCTCCACCATTCAGAACGCCGATATAATCCTCGTCGTCAAGGACGGTAACGTAATCGAGCAGGGCAACCACGCCTCCCTCATGGCCGCCGGAGGCTTCTACAGCACCCTCTACAACTCGCAGTTCTCGTGAGAGCGATATCGGGGCTTTGCCCCGAACCCCGCTTAGGGAGCTTTTTGAAAAAAGCTCCCTAAGAACCCGCAAAACTTTCAAAAAGGGACGGGGGAACGGAATAAAGCACGCGAAAACCGATTGCTCTCGGGGCGCTGCTCCGAGCCCCGCTCGGGCGGCTTTTGAAAAAGCCCCCGAGACCCCGCAAAACTTTCAAAAAAGCGGGTTAAAGTCTGCGAACGGACGTGATGTACGGTTTTGAGCGTTTAAGTGCGAGCGATGCGGCATCACACAATAGACCAGCACCGCCCCGCTTCGCGTCCCGGCATCCCACAGACTTTAACCCGTCCTTTTTTCAAAGTTTTCGCCCGCCTTTGTGGAGGCGGCACGGATCCAGCGCCGCGTAGCGCTGGTCGCGCTCTGCAGAGCGCAAAAATCTCCCCTCCTCCCCGCACCAACTCCCAACTTTACACAGCGAATAAAGCGTGGTATAATATGAGTAATTCAAGGGACGGAGGCGTGATATGCAGTCAATACGTGAAATTTATAAGATCGGGCGCGGGCCGTCGAGCTCGCATACAATGGGGCCGGAGCGCGCCGCGCGGATATTCCTCGGCGAGCACCCCGACGCCGGACATTACCGCGTCACACTCTACGGCTCGCTCGCCAAAACCGGCCGCGGCCACCATACCGACCTCGCCGTCCTGTCTGTGCTCGGCAAGGATAGAACCGAGGTCGTATTCGATACCGAAAAGAACGATCTGCCGCACGAAAATACACTTGATATTGAAGCAATGTCAGGCGAAAATGTCACCGCACGTATGCGCGTCATGAGCGTCGGCGGCGGCAATATCTCAATTGAAGGCCGCCCGGATGAGCTGTACCCCGCCGTCTACGAGCACCGCACCTACGCCGAAATCGCCGAGTACTGCCGCGACCGCAATATGCGCCTGACCGACTACGTCTACCTCCACGAAGCCCCCGACATAAAAGACCACCTCCGCCGCGCCTGGGGCGTCATGACTCATAGCATCGAGGAAGGACTCTCCGCGCACGGAATACTCGAGGGCGGCCTCGGCGTCGAGCGGAAGGCGCAGTACCTGTTCAACCAGCGCCATATGGACGAAACACAGGCCACACGCGAAAACCGAATGGTCTGCGCCTACGCCTTCGCGGTCGGCGAACAGAACGCCGCCGGCGGCATCATCGTAACCGCGCCCACCTGCGGCGCGTGCAGCGTCCTGCCCGCCGCGCTCAAATATATGCAGCAGACAAAAGGCTTCTCGGACGATAATATCATCGACGCCCTCGCCGTCGGCGGGCTGGTCGGAAATATCGTCAAAACCAACGCCTCTATTAGCGGCGCTGAGTGCGGCTGCCAGGCCGAAATGGGAACCGCCTGCTCGATGACCGCCGCCGCGCTCTGCGAGCTGTTTGTAATGGGCACTGACCAGATCGAGTACGCCGCTGAGGTCGCCATGGAGCACCACCTCGGCCTCACCTGCGACCCCATCTGCGGCCTCGTCCAGATTCCCTGCATCGAACGCGGGGCAGTCTGCGCCATGCGCGCCATCAACGCGCTCAGCCTCGCCAACTTCCTCGCCGGTACCCGCCGCATTTCGTTCGATAAGGTCGTCGAGACTATGTACCGCACCGGCCGCGACATCAATTCACGCTACCGCGAAACCTCCGAGGGAGGTCTCGCATATTCCTATCCCACCGGAGTGTAAAACGCAAAAAGCCGCCGCAAAAGCCTTTGCGGCGGCCATTTTGTTTGTGTCACAGCGCTAAATTGCACTTGCGGAAACCCGGCGAATGTGGTACAATATAGTTGGGTCGGCTCCGCACAATTCCGCTGCAGAGATTGCGAGTCGAAGCCTTAACCCATCGTCTCAGGCAGCTTGCGACCGCCGAGAAGGTGAAAGTGCAGGTGCTTGACCGACTGACAGCCGTCCTCGCCGCAGTTGGTGATGACACGGTAGCCGTTTGTCAGCCCCGCCTCGGCCGCAATCTTGGGAATGGCCTCAAAAATGTGCGCCACCTCGACGCTGTTTTCGGCGTCGATTGCGTCGGCAGAGCAAATATGCTTCTTGGGCACGATGAGTATGTGAACGGGAGCCTGCGGGTTTATGTCGCGGAATGCGTAGACGTTCTCGTCCTCGTAGACCTTGCCGGAGGGAATTTCGCCGGCGATTATTGAGCAGAATAAGCAGTCCATAACTGAATCTCCTTTGATTTTTATCACGGTAATTTTATCACAGGCCGCGCCCGGTGTCAAGACGGTGACGGCCAATTTCGAGCGTGAGGTAACAAAATGAATCTGGATATTACACAAGACCTGTGGAGCTATCTTCAGAATGAGCGCCGCCCGATAGTCATTTACGGCATGGGCAACGGCGCGGATAAGGTCATCGCCGCGTGCGCCGCGCACGGCATTGAAATATCGGACTTTTACGCAAGCGACGCCTTCGTCCGCGGCCAGGCGTTCCACGGCAAGACCGTCATGACGTACAGCCAGGTGCGCGAGAAGTACGGCGACGGAGGCTTCATCACACTGATGTCGTTCGCCACGCGCCTCGACGACGTCATGGAAAACGTCCGGCGGATCGCCTCGGAGAACGAGCTTTACGCGCCCGACGTCCCCGTCGCAGGCAAGGAGCTGTTCGACATGCGCTTCTTCCGCAAGTACGAGGCCGACATGGACAGCGTCTGCGACATGCTCGCCGACGACATCTCAAAGCAGGCTTACCGTGACATAATTTCGTATAAACTTACCGGGAAAATCGAATATTTATTGAATTGTGAGCACCCGCGCGAGGAAATGTTCACCTCCCTGCTCCATCCGCAGAGCTACCGCGTCTTTGCCGACCTCGGCGCTTACACCGGCGACACCATCCGCGAGCTGTTCGACTACGCGCCGTCGCTCAAGTATGTGTTCGCCTTTGAGCCCGATATAAAGAACTTCAAAAAGCTGTCGCGCTACGCCGAGGGCGAGGTCGCCTGCAACATCGCCGCGCTCAATCTCGCGGCGTGGTCGGAGCAGGCCGAGCTGACGTTCGACTGCTCCGGCAACCGCAATTCCAACATCGGAACCGGTGCAAAAACCACCACCGTCGAGGCCGACTCGCTCGACAACGTGCTCTCGGGCCTGCCCGCCGACTACATAAAGTACGACGTCGAGGGCTCAGAAATGCAAGCGCTGTTCGGTTCCGCCGAGACCATCCGGCGCTACTCGCCCGAGCTTTGCGTCTCGCTCTACCACCGCAGCGAGGACATTTTCCTGCTGCCCATGCTTGTCGACCACCTGAACCCCGGCTACAAGCTCTACGTCCGCCGCGGCAAATACATCCCCGCGTGGGACATCAACCTCATCGCAGTCAAAAAGTAACCCGCGGCGCGCCGCGACGCGCCGTGTCCATGGCAAACCATAGCAAGTCATAGCAAACCATAAGCAAGCCCTCGGGTGCGAAGCCCCCGAGGGCTTTGTTTGCGTGTGTCAGGTAGACGCTGCGGGCGTGTTGAACAATGAACCGGGCAAATATGACAAAAATCCGGGTGCGGAAGGAGGCTTCGCATTAGAATTTTTGTGATGTATGACGCATGTCTTGGGCAAGTGTGTTTTGCAACAGCTGAAATACACGTCAAAAGTGCACGTGCGACCGCGCGTGCGCTGGGCTCGATGGTCATGTTGAACAACCGATTAAGCAAATAAAACAAAAATCCGCGTGCACCACAGGGCTTCGCGCACAGATTTTTGTGGCATATGACGGACGGTTTAGGCTCGTACGTTTCAGCGGTGACAAGGTGTATCAAAACATGAAGCATGAAAGCGCCTGCCGCCCCGTTGTTCAACTACATTTGCCTGTTGTCCAACTCAATTTGCCCGCCGCTCGCCTCGTCTCACCGGAGTCTCACCTGCCCATCGCCTCACGGACGACATACCCCCGCTGCGGCGAGCTGGTTCAGATAAAACTCCTCGAGCTGGCGTGTCATGCGCTCGGCGGTAAACCGTTCGGCGTACGACTCGGCGGCGGCGCTGCTCATCGCGTCGAGCAGCTCCGGGTCAAGCTCAAGGCGGCGCAGCGCTGACGCGAGCGCGTCCGGATTCGCGGGCGGAATGACAAAGCCGTCCACGCCATCGCGCACCATGGCACCGTTGCCGCCGTAATTGCTGACAACCGATACCAGCCCGATGCTCATGCCCTCGGACAGCGCCAGTGACGATGTCTCGGTGCCCACCGAGCAGTTGACGTTTATCCTTGAAATGTTCATATACGGCGCGATGTCAGGGCAAAATCCTGCGAAAATAACGCGCGACGCTACGCCGAGGCTTTCCGCCTGCGCGCGCAATTCGCCCTCGAGACTTCCCCGGCCGCAGATAAGCGCGCGAATGCGGCTGTCCGACGTCAGGCGCGCCAGCGCCTCGAGAAAATATCTGTGGCCCTTGCAGGGCTCAAGCCGGGCGAACATTCCGGCGACAATTTCATCATCTTTTATGCCGAGTTCGTGGCGCAACCCGGCCATCTCGACGTTTTCAAGGCGTCGCTGCGGCTCTGAGCCGTTGATAATTACGCGAATTCTGTCCGGCGTCGCACCGAGCGCCAGCAAATCCTCCCGCGCCGCCTCCGCGACGGCGACAATCCCGGTCGAAAGTCGGTCGGTCATGCGTCCGTAGAGCCAACGAGCGGGAGGAGTGGTCGAAATTCCGTGCGGCGGATAGGCGCAGTGACGGGTAAATATGCGCACCGGCACTCCCGCCCGACGCGCCGCAACGCGTGCCGAAAACGCGCCGTGACAGTGAACTATGTCCGGCGCGGACATCTCTATAATCCGCCGATATTCGCCGACCGCCCCGCGCTCAAACGACGCGTCCGCCCCGTGCCGACTGTCTACGACATCATAGCCGAGCGCACGCACGCGCGGTTCAAGCTCGCTGCCACGCGGCAGCACCACCGAAATGTCAAAACGCGAACGGTCAAAGTGGCGGAGTTGATTCAGAAGCAGTATGCCGGCGCCGCCGATGTTGGTATCGGTAATTACATGAAGTAAACGGTACATATGCCCTCCGTTTTTTCATTAGTATTAACCGAAAGGCGTATGCATATGCCCGCGACGGAAATAAACTCCCGTCGATGGCGAAAACTCAGACAGATGTTCCGACACAAAATCTCTGATAGTCTCCGCCGCCAGTGTCCCAAAATCAGGACACCTATGGCGCTATAATATAGTCGTAGAAATCGTCGGCCGAACACATTTGCGGACGTGCACAGGCCGTAACTTCAAGCGTGTCAGGACGTCAGCAAATCGGATACAGCATGCCGCCAGTGTACCGCTTTCGGGACACATTGTATGATATGATACAGATGTAAGCCGCGGATCACTTGCGCTTGAGCTTACCGACGACGCGCCCCGCGCAATGAATGTCGGTGTATCCGCGCAGCAGTATCTCGCCATACTCCGGGTTGAGCGAAATCAGGCGGTCGCCACCGAAGATTTTGAAGTATCCGTTGCCGTCGAGAACAAACACCGCCGCCTCACCCGGCTCGACGCTGTCGCAGTTCTGAACGAGCAGGACATCGCCGTCGTGATAGCGCGGCTCCATGCTGTTGCCGCTGATGCGCAGCGCGAAATCGGCCTCAGCCGTCTTTTGGTTGTCCGGAATCGTGATCTGCTCCGCGGTGCTGTCGTCAAGATACTCGCCGGAACCGGCCGACACGGGCAGCGAGTAAAGCGGAATCTGCCGCTTGTCGAAGCCCGGCGTCTTGCGCGTCCCGCGTACGTCGCCGATGCGCCCCCTCACGCGCTCCTCGGGAATCACGCGCGCACGCGGCGCGGCGGCCGAGGTATAGGCCTCCATCGTCACGCGCTCGCCCTCCTTGTCGAGCACCAGCCGCACCATCTCGCGGCCGTGACGGTCAAGCGTGCGCCAGTCCTCGATGAGGCGCATTTCGTCCGGCTCGAGCGTGTAGTTGTTGGTGTTTTCCGGCACGCCGGTCAGGATATAATCGACCGAGCAGTCAAGCGCGTCGCAGATCGCAACGATATTCGACAGCTTAGGCGAGTCCGAAAACCCGGCGAGCAGCTTGCTGAGCGTGCTGACCGGAATGCCGGTGAGCTCGCTGAGTCGATCATTTGTTATCTTTTTCGCGCTTTTGCGCTCTTTTATTCTATCAATATAGTCCATAGTGCGCGTTACCTCGACATTTTTCTTGTTATGGCATTATTATACCACAAAAATTCCGGTTTGTAAAGTGATTTGCAAAAATATTTTTCCGATTTTTGAAAAAATCTATTGACAAGCGACACGTAATGTGTTATCATTACATCACAGGACAGGCCCCGTGGCAAACACCGGCCGCGGCGCACGCCGTTTCAGGAGGACGATATGAACGCTTACTATAATGATTTCACAGCACACAGCGATGTCTCTGCCGCGCCGCGCCGTCGTCGCACGCGCACGGTTTCGGACACTGTCGGTCATCTGCTTACGCTTATTGACAGAGTTCTTGCGCGTCTGTCCGGTGCGCGCGTTGCCGTCGTCGCCCGTGTTATCGTCACGACGCTGTGCTTTTTCGGCTTCATCGGTGTTATCGGCGGTCTCGAGGCGGACAAGCTGAGCTGGCCTGCCGGGTTCGCGATTGTCGCGGCGCTGGCGGTTGTGGAGTGTGTTTGTCTTAGAAAAATAAAAAAGTGATTCTCCTTTTAGGTTTTCTTGGGCGCATCTGCGGTTTGCAGATGCGCCTCTTTTTTGTGGGGCGTATTGCATATGCCCATATGCGGGGTGGTGGGGGTGAGGCGTATTGCATATGCCTGTATGCTGAGAAGTTAGTTTTGTACCCCGAGGGCTGCCGCCATGGCGAATTCCGACGTGTTCGAAGTGTACTTTTCTGTTATGCAACAGAGAAAGAACAGTTAAATCACGTCCCGCAGACGTTCGGCGAGTTCTCGCCAAGACCAAAGAACTCTTTATACAAAAAAGCGGCTCCCGCCGAGCATCCCGGCGAAAACCGCAAAAAACATTTTAATCAGCATACTGGCATATGCAATACGCCCACGCCCCACAAAAAAACTCCCCCGCCCAGGCGAACCCTGTGCGGGGGAACTATTCTCAAAACTCTTTATTAATACATGCCGCCCATGCCGCCGTCCATGCCGCCGGCAGGTGCTGCGGGAGCGGGCTCTTTGATGTCAGCAACAACAGACTCGGTCGTCAGTATGATGCTGGCAACGGACGCCGCGTTCTGAAGCGCGGAACGTGTAACCTTGGTCGGGTCAACGATACCAGCAGAGACCATATCAACGTATGTCTCGGTGTAAGCATCAAAGCCCCAGCCCTTCTTCTTGGAGTTCATAATCTTGTCGACCACAACGCCGCCGTCGAAGCCTGCGTTGTAAGCGATCTGGCGAACCGGCTCCTCAAGAGCCTTGACAACGATCTTGACGCCCGTCTTCTCGTCGCCGTCGACCTTGTCGACCAGCTTTGCAACCTCGGAGATGATGTTGAGGTAAGCAGTTCCGCCGCCGGGGACGATGCCCTCTTCAACGGCCGCACGGGTTGCGTTGAGAGCGTCCTCGATGCGCAGCTTCTTTTCCTTCATCTCGGCCTCGGTGGCAGCGCCGACCTTGATAACGGCAACACCGCCCGACAGCTTTGCAAGTCTCTCCTGCAGCTTCTCACGGTCGAAATCGGAGGTCGTAACCTCGATAGCGGAGCGGATCTGAGCAACACGTGACTTGATCTCCTCGGGAGCGCCTGCGCCGCCGACGATGATGGTGTTCTCCTTGTTGATCTTGACCTGTCTTGCGCGGCCGAGCTGCTGGACGGTGGTATCCTTGAGCTCAAGACCGAGCTCGCTGGTGATGACCTCGCCGCCGGTCAGGACAGCAATGTCACGCAGCATTTCCTTTCGGCGGTCGCCGAAACCGGGCGCCTTGACGGCGACGCAGGTAAAGGTTCCGCGCAGCTTGTTCAGCACCAGAGTGGTGAGAGCCTCGCCCTCGACGTCCTCTGCGATGATGAGCAGCTTTCTGCAGGCCTGGACGATCTGCTCGAGCAGGGGCAGGATCTCCTGAATATTGGAAATCTTCTTATCTGTAATCAGGATGAGAGCGTCGTCGATGACGGCCTCCATCTTGTCCATATCTGTTGCCATGTAGGGGCTGAGGTAGCCGCGGTCGAACTGCATGCCCTCGACAACCTCGGAGTAGGTGTCGGCGGACTTGGACTCCTCAACGGTGATAACGCCGTCGGAGGTGACCTTCTCCATTGCGTCTGCAATCAGCTGACCGATGACCTCGTCGCCTGCGGAGATGGTACCGACGCGCGCGATGTCAGCAGTGCCGTTGACGGGCTTGGAGATGCTGCCGAGGCACTCGACAGCTCTGTCGACAGCCTTCTTGATGCCCTTGCGGATGACCATGGGGTTAGCGCCCGCGGTCACGTTCTTCATGCCCTCGCGGACAAAGGCCTGAGCGAGCAGGGTTGCGGTGGTTGTACCGTCGCCGGCTGCGTCGTTGGTCTTGGTAGCGACCTCCTTGATGAGCTGAGCGCCCATGTTCTCGGCCTCGTTCTCAAGCTCAATCTCCTTGGCGATGGTGACACCGTCGTTGGTGATGAGGGGTGCGCCGTACTTCTTGTCGAGCACAACGTTTCTGCCCTTCGGGCCGAGTGTGATCTTGACTGTGTCCGCCAGCTTATCAACGCCGCGAACCAGTGCGTTTCTTGCCTCTATGCCGTAAAGAATTTCTTTTGCCATGATAGTATCCTCCCAAATTATTCAACTATTGCGAGTATATCGCTCTGACGAACGATGTTGTATTCAACGCCGTCGCACTTGACTTCAGTGCCTGAGTATTTGCTGGTTATAACCTTATCGCCGACCTTAACGGTCATAACGACCTCCTTACCGTCAACCATTCCACCGGGGCCGACTGCGATAACCTCGGCTATCTGCGGCTTCTCCTGTGCCGACGCGGTCAGGATGATACCGGTCTTTGTTTTTTCTTCGGCTTCAACGAGCCTGACGACAACTCTGTCGGAAAGCGGTCTGATCTTCATTTTGAGTTCCTCCTTGATATATTGCCTTTTGCAAATTATTTTCATGTGATTATTGGCACTCAAATCATATGAGTGCTAATCAACTGTGCATATTCTAATACGTCCCACCAAAAAAATCAATAGATAAAGCCAAATGTTCACAAATTGTTAACAATTTCAGCGAGTACGGTGGGGTGGATTGCTAAAAATCGACTTTGTGGAGCATATAATCGACGCACGGGACATAAAGTTTATCGGGGGTGAAACTAGATGCTTGAATTTATCAATACATATATGCTCGGCGCCGCCGTTCCGGTGGCGCTCATGGCCGGGGGAATATTCTACGCCGTGCGCCTGCGCTTTTTCAACCTGACGCACCCGCGCGCCGTGATAAAAACTCTCACCGCGCCGTCCGGGGACGGCATGTCTCCGCTGCGGGCGCTGTGTCTGGCGCTGGCCGGGACGCTCGGGGTGGGCAACATTGTCGGCGTGGCGTCGGCTATCTACCTCGGCGGCGTGGGGGCGATATTCTGGATGTGGGTCAGCGCGGCGGCCGCCATGCTGCTCAAATACGCCGAAACCGTGCTCGCGCTCGGGCACCGTCGCATGGACGAATCCGGCGCGCGGCACGGCGGGGCGATGTACTACATCCGCGACTTTTTCACCTCCCGCGGGCTCGGGCGCGTGGGCACAGTCCTCGCGGCGATATTCGCGCTGCTGTGCGTTGCCGACGCACTGTCAATGGGATGCGTCATACAGATAAACGCCGTGTCGCGCTCGCTGCTCGGCGTCTGCGGGCTCGGAACGGCCTTCACGGGCGGCGTACTGGCCGTCATTACGGTGGCCGTGCTGGCCTCGGGGCGCGACGGCGTCGCCGCGCTGACGGGGCGGCTTGTGCCATTCATGACACTTATTTATATTGTAATGTCCGTCGCCGTCATGGTGCTGCGGCGTGACGGGCTGGCGGAGGCGTTTGGCTCGATATTCGCCGCAGCCTTCCGACCCGAGAGCGCGTTCGGCGGCGCGGCGGGCTTTTTGCTGTCACGCGGTGTGCGGTTCGGCACAATGCGCGGGCTTATGTCAAACGAGGCGGGCTGCGGCACGGCTCCCATCGCGCACTCTGGCTCGAACGCCGCCTACCCCGCGCAGCAGGGCATCTGGGGCATCGTCGAGGTGTTTGTGGACACGATTCTGCTGTGCACCATGACGGCGCTTGTGATAATCCTCAGCCTCGACGACGTGCTCGCCTACGACCCCGACCCCATCATGATAACGCTGAAGGCCTACTCGCTGGTTCTCGGGCGGTGGGCGGAATACGTAATGTGCGCGATGGTGCTGTTTTTCGGCTTTGCGACGGTGGTCTGCTGGGGACACTACGGCATTGAGTGCGTGGAGTACCTCGCGCGGCGGCGTCGGCGCGGCGGGCGGCGGGCGTTTATCGCCATATACGGCGTCGCCGTGCTTGCCGGGGCGCTCAGCGCGCCCGAGCGCGTCTGGGACGTCGCCGACTTTGCGCTCGGCGTCATGACGCTGATAAATCTCGCTGTCATCTGTCCGATGTCGGGCGAGGTGGCGCGGCAGACGCGCGACTATCTGCGCACGCTCTCAAGGCATGAGCGCAAAACCCGGAACGCGCCCGCGGCGGCACAAAAAAACGAAACACTCACACGGCGCGCACGCAACATCTGAAAAAGTATCGTTTGCCTGCTGGGCGGTTAAAATAAGAAAAAACCAAGGAGCCGCCGTCATGCGAGACTACGCCCACCTCACTTCCCTTCTCGACGCAAAAAAATATCCCGAATTCATTCACGAGCTCGACCACCTCTACCCGACCGACGCGGCGGATTTTCTCGAGACGCTGCCGCCGGATGAGCTGCCGGTGGTGTTCCGGCTGCTGAAAAAAGACACCGCCGCCGAAATTTTCGCCGAGCTCGAATACGGCCCGCAGACGCGCCTCATCTCGACGCTCAGCGACCGCGAGCTCGGGCAGCTGTGCGGCGAGCTGTACACCGACGACGTCGTCGACCTGCTCGAGGAGCTGCCAGCTGGCGTGGTCAGCCGCATACTCAAAAACGTCCCGCCGGAGAACCGTTCGCTGATAAACCGCTTTCTCGCCTACCCCGAGGGCAGCGCCGGGAGCGTCATGACCAGCGAGTACGCCACGCTGCACGCAGGCATGACAGTCACCGAGGCAGTGCATCACATCCGCAAAACAGGCTATGATAAAGAGACTGTATATTCTTTATTTGTGACCGACAATCAGCGGCGGCTGGTCGGCACGCTGGAGCTGCGCGACCTGCTGTTCGGCGACCCCGACGCACCCGTCTCGGCCATCTCCGACGCCGACGCCGCCTTCGTCCTCACGACCGACAGCCGCGGTCACGTCGCCGACGTGATAGCGAAATCCGACCTGCTCTCGGTCCCCGTAGTCGACAGCGAACGGCGGCTGGTCGGCATCGTCACCGTCGACGACGCGCTCGACGTCGTGCGTGAGGAGGCGGCGGAAGACATCGAAAAAATGGCCGCCATAACGCCGACTGACCGCCCGTACAGCCGCACCGGCGTCGGCGAAATCTTCCGCAAGCGCATACCGTGGCTGCTGCTGCTCATGATCTCGGCGACCTTCACGGGCGCCATAATCAGCCACTACGAGGAAGCGCTCGGCGCTTACGTCGTGCTGACCTCCTTCATCCCCATGCTCATGGACACGGGCGGAAACGCCGGCGGACAGGCCTCCGTCACCGTCATACGCGGGCTGTCGCTGAACGAGATCGTACCCCGCGACGCGCTGAGCATTCTCCTGAAGGAGGTGCGCGTGGCGCTGCTGTGCGGGCCGGTGCTGGCCATCGTCGCCGCTGCTAAGGTTCTGCTCATCGACCGCGCGGGCGCTGTGGTCGCCGCCGTGGTGGCGCTGACCATGTTTTTCTCGGTGCTCACGGCCAAGTCCGTCGGCTCAATGCTGCCGCTGCTCGCCCGGCGGCTCGGGCTCGACCCCGCCGTCATGGCAAGCCCCTTTATAACGACAATAGTCGACGCCGTCTCGCTCATGATATACTTCCGCATCGCCACCGCCCTGCTCGGCATATGAGCGCCGCATATTGACAAAACCGCGGAACAGTGCTATACTACCCCTGCGGGGACACCCCGACTCACGCTTCCTGACTCTGAGTTATTTAAGGAACAAACATGAAAATAAAACACAAATTCAGGTTCGGCAGCTCAAAGCGGCGCACGACCGGCGTTATCGCGGTAGGCTTTCTCATGATAATACTGCTCGGCGCGCTGCTTCTGATGCTCCCCATCTCATCCGTCTCGCGCACCTTCACGCCGCCGCTGGACGCCGCCTTCACCGCTGTCAGCGCCACCTGCGTCACGGGGCTCGTCACGCTCGACACCGCGACACACTGGAGCCTGTTCGGCCAGATAGTCATACTCACGCTGATACAGGTCGGCGGACTCGGCTTCATGAGCCTCGCCGTCATAATGTCGCTGATAATCAAGCGCGCGGTCACGCCGCGCGAGCGAATGCTGGTGGCCATGTCCTACAACCTTGAGAATTACGACAATATCAGCGTCCTTCTCAAGCGCATCGGCGTTGGCACGCTTGCCATCGAGCTCGCGGGCGCTGCCGCGCTCGCCACCCGCTTCATCCCCATCTTCGGCGTGGCGGACGGCATTTACAAAAGCATTTTTCACTCAATCTCGGCCTTCTGCAACGCCGGATTTGACCTCATGGGGCATTACAGCGGACAGTTCTCCTCCCTCTCCGCCTTCGTCGGAGACCCCGTCGTCAACATAACAATCATGCTTCTGATACTGCTCGGCGGCATCGGATTTATCGTCTGGAACGACATTGCCAACGCCGTCACACGCAAAAAGCGGCTGTCCGTCTACTCGCGGTTCGTACTTATAATCAGCGGCATTCTCGTGCTCGGCGGAACGGCGCTCATCGCCTCCATGGAGTGGCACAACCCCGCGACGCTCGGCCCGATGCCGGTCGGTGAAAAGCTGCTGGCGGCGTCCTTCCAGGCCGTGACGCTGCGCACGGCCGGCTTCTGCACCATAAACCAGTCCGGCATGACGCAGGGCGCGCAGCTGCTCTCGATACTGCTAATGTTTATCGGCGGCTGCTCGGGCTCGACGGCGGGCGGAGTCAAGGTCGGCACGATAGGAGTGCTGGTCTACACCGTCTGGTGCGCCGCGCTCGGTAAAAAGCAGGCCGTGCTCTTCCACCGCACCATCTCGCACGACAGCTTTATACGCGCCGTGTCCGTTATCATGGTGCAGCTCGTCATAGTGCTGACGGGCACGCTCGCGGTTGCGGAGCTGTCCGGCTGCGGCGTCATGAGCGCCGCCTACGAGGTGTTCTCGGCGACCGACACCGTCGGCATCTCGCTTGGCATCACGCCGCTGCTCGACATCGGCTCAAAGCTGCTGCTTATGCTTATGATGTACCTCGGCCGCGTCGGAATACTCACCGTGACCTACGCCGTCATGCTCAACCAGCGTGACAGCCGCTCCGTCATCAGCTACCCCGACGCCAATATGCTTATCGGCTAAAACCGACTGAATTGAAAAGATAGAAATTGAAAGGATAGAATATGAAAAGCTTCTGCGTTATAGGACTCGGCAAGTTCGGCCAGTCGCTGGCCGAGACGCTGGCGGCGGCGGGCTGCCAGGTCATGATAATCGACACCGATTCGGATAAGATAACAGCCCTCGCCGATGTCGTCACAAACGCCGTCATCGGCGACCCCACGAACGAAAACGTCCTGCGCTCCGCCGGTATCACCGACTACGACTGCGCCATCGTCTGCCTCGCCAACAACATAAACGCCAACATTCTTCTGACCATCATGCTCAAGGAGCTAGGCGTCAAAAAGGTGGTCGCGCGCGCCATGAACGAGGGACACCGCAAGGTGCTCGAGCGCGTCGGCGCCGACATGATAGTCTTCCCCGAACAGGACATGGGTGAGAAGCTGGGCTACATGCTGACCAAAAACAACATAACCGACTTTGTTGAGTTCGCCGACTACAAAATCGTCGAGCTGTCCGTTCCCGGGAGCTGGATAGGCAAGAATCTGGTCGAGCTCCAGCTGCGCCGCCGCTACAGGGTCAACATCATCGCCGTCAGCTATGCCGACGGCAGCGTCGACGTCTCGCCATCGCCCGACAAGCCCTTCTCAAAGGGCGACCGTGTGTCTGTCATCGGCGTCGACAGCGACATTGATAAGATAGTCTCACAGCTGAAATAACGCCGCCGTGCGTCTCCCGACCGGAGACGCATGCCGAAAAAACAGCGCCACACTGCCGTGTGGGCGCTGTTTTTAGCGTATCGATGCAATTTTTTATCAAAAAACCAAAAAATCTGTCTTAAAATTGTAAAAAATAACGGCCTCCTCTTGAAATTGCGGTACAAATGTGTTATGATTAAACTGCAAAACAAATATAAGAGAGGTATGTTTCATGAAAAAACTTACTCGCGTTCTCTGCGCGGTGTTTGTCGCCGCCATGATGGTTTCCTGTCTGTGCCTTCCCGCCTCTGCGCTGACGGTGGACTGGAACAACGTCAAGCTCGAGTCCCTCGTTAACATAATGAACAGTTATGTCGAGACCTCGGATGAGCTGCTTGACCAGGGGCAGTACTGCATGCGCGGCTTTGCCGTGTCACCCGACGGTCGCTTCGCTTTCGGCGGTTTCCTTAACCCCAACAGCGCCGCTGCTCTCAACATTATCGACCTTGAAACCGCACTTCCCGGCGGCAGCTACGTTCACGAGCAGACCGAGGGCGGCCGCGGCTACCCCAAGGGCATCGCCGTTGACGACCGCAACCACGTCTACGTCGGCGAGGCTTACTACCAGAACTACGGCGCAGTCAACTACGCCATCCTCACCTACAACGAAAAGGGTGAGCTGACCGAGGAGGGCTTCTACAACGCCGTCACCGAGGGCACCCCCGGCGACACGAAGGGTACCAAGATGGGTGTCAACGGCGTTGACATCCTCAAGCTCGACGGCAAGTACTATATGTACCTCGTCGTCAACTACGACATGGACCGTCTCTATCGCTTTGACGTAACCGACGTCAAGAACCCCACGCTCGACACCACCTTCGGCACCAACGGCTACGTTGACCTCAACGCCGTCCACAACTTCAAGGAGGGCCAGTACCTCGATGTCGACGTTGACGGTACCATCTACATCGGCGCAACGCTGAACAACGGCGAGTCCGGTCTCTATGTTCTGTCCGAAGACGGCAAGACCATGCTCAACTCGGCCAATTGCGCCAAGGGCTACGCAGTTGCAATCTGGGAGGACTTCGTTTTCGTCTCCACCCAGTCCGGCCCCACCTGCATCAACGTTATCGATAAGGTGACAATGAACCAGGTCGCCACCCTCGCCTGCCACGACGGCGCCAATTCCTACGTTTACATAACCGTAGTGAACGACGTGATGTACGTTGCAGATCAGGGCTCGGGCGCTGCCGACTACGACAGCATCGTCGTCACTCCCCTGTCTGACGCCGGCAAAAAGATAATCTCCGACCGCAAGGCCGCTTACGCCGCCGCGCTCGAAACTACCACCTCCGACACCACAACTCCGGCTCCCACGCCCGACAATCCCACAACCACTCCCGAGAACACGACCACCGAGAAGCCCTCCGAGACAACTCCCACCCCCGCTAAGGATACCACAACGCCCGCTCCCACGCAGGGCACCACAACCGAAAAGCCCATCGATAACAAGGGCGGCTGCGGTTCCGTCGTTGCACTGGGACTCATGGCCTGCGTGATCCCCGCGGCAGTTGTCGTCGCAAAGAAAAAGAAGGACTGATAATCCCGCTATCCCCCCGCCGCACACCGTGACGGGGGATTTTTCTCCGGACGCTGTCCCACCATGCACAACCTCACCGCCAAAAAAGGCGGCGGAAGAACTTCCGCCGCCTTTTTTGTATTGCTTCTTGGTATTACATGTTCAAATCAGTTTATTCCCACATACCCGCACTGCTCGATGAGCGCCTGCCCTTCGTCCGACAGCAGCCAGTCGATGAGCGCCGGGAGGTTGGGGTTTTGGTTGTCCGCGCGATAGATGGCGTAGAACTGCGCCACGATGGGATAAGCGCGGCTTTTTATGTTCTCGGCGCTCGGGTATACGCCGTTCAGCGCCAGCATCTTGACCGAGCTGTTGCCGACAATGCCCTCCATATAGTACCGGAATGAAAAGCCTATCGACGCCCCGAAAACGGCGAACGGCGACTTTCGACCTATGCTGCTCTCGCCCATGAAGGCCTCAAACATGGTCTGACTGCCGCTGCCCTCAAGTCTCGTGACGGGGTTTATCGCACGCCTCGACCCACCGACCTCGACCCAGTTTTTGTGCTTTCCCGAGTATATGCCACGAACCTGCTCCACCGTCAGACTGTCGACGGGGTTGTTCTCGTTGACGAAAAAGACAAACGCCTCGAGCCCTATCGGCACGTAGACCAGCTCGACACCGCGCTCCTCGGCATACTTTTTCTGCTCCGCCGACGGCGCTGCGCAGAAAAGTATGTCGGTCTCGCCGTCCACTACGGCGCGGTAGCCGCGCACGGTGTTTTTGTACTGCATGGCGCTGTCAGCGGCGAAATTTTCGCCGTAAAAGTTGTCATCGGAAAAGGAGCCGCCCTCGTACGTCACGCAGCCCTCGGGATAAACGTTGTGTATCACGGCGGCGTAAACCGGCACCAGCGCCGCAGCGCCGTCGAGCACCGGCAGCTCCCCCGTGAGGTGCAGAGACGAGTCTATACGCGGCAGCCGTGCCCCCTCGGTGTGCGGGAGGTAGCTGCCGACGTCTATCATTTTGGCCTGCGTCGCACCGCTGAAATTGTTGGACAGCCGCCGCGTCACAAGGCCGTAAATGCCGAGGTTGAGCGCGGCAAACGTCAAAACAAGCGCCAGAATGGCGGTGATCTGTCGTCCGAGCTTCATTTCACCACAGCTCCTGACCGACAAAGTAAATAATCGAGCAATGCTTGTAGGCGTAGACCGCAAAGGCAAAATGCGCCACTGTCAGCGCCACACATACGCCGAGAACCGAAAAAAGCACTGCGTAAAAGGTCTTGCTTTTCATCCGCACCTCACATGTAAGCAATGGCCAGCGACATGAGAATTACAATTCCCAACGCGATGAATACCGTGACGCCAAACAAAATCGACGCCACGATGAGCATAACCAGACGCGCATTCATCTGGTTCGGCGAAACGCTGCCGGGTTCTCTCCTGTTCCGACTGCGCGCCGACAGGTACAGCGCGAGCGCCGTCGCAAAAAACGCGACCACCGCCAGCACCGGCAGCATAGACACGACAAACCACAAAAAAGATACCCACTCAAAACGCGTATACATAGTACCTCCTAAACAGAATTCGGCGTTGCACACCTTGCTGCAACTATTATATCATACCGTCACAGAAATGTAACGGCTTTTCAGATTCTGATTGAAAAGCCGCCGAAATCAAAGGTTCCTGCACCGCTATTCCCACACAAAAGATAGCAGTGCGTCTGCTCCCAGTGCTTATATTCGCTTATGGCAAACGTCTCGGAATCAATCTTCTCGACAGTAAACCAATCTGACATAAAAACCTCCTGAAGTGGGACGTGTACCGGCGAAGGCTCGGGCGTCGGGCGAAAATTTATACTGCTCCCATTATGCTACGGAACAAAAACCCGAAACTTCCCCCACCATCATAACCTCCGTCAAAGTATCCGGCCTGTTTTTGCTGTCCAGCGCCGCGCGCAGTACAAACAGGGCGCAGCACAGCGCGAGGAAAACGGCGGCGGCAAGTATCCAGAACTTCTTTGTCCGGACCACCCCGTCGCGCGGGCGGCTTTTTCTGAACACGACGGCGCAGATTACCGCCAGCACCACCCACACCGCAGCCATGACGAGCGCCGGGTATATGTACGCCGATATGTCAATCAGCGTGACCAATATCCCCGCCGACAGTGTCCATCGCAGGGCGTGCAGGACTTTTTCCGCCGCGGTGGTCTTTCTGCGCCCGAGCGCCGAGTCGGACACCAAGTTTATCGTCGCGCCGACCTCGAGCGTCACGCAGTAAAACGGGAACGAGTACATGAAAAAGAAGAGCAGATTCAGCGCATACAAAGCCGCGCCCTCGCTCGACCTCGGAATCAGCGCCAGCACGAAAAGCGCGGGAACGTAGACCACCGAGATTATCGTGAAAAGGTAAGCGACAAATCTTTTCATTGCCTTATCTCCTTATATGATTTTTAGTGCATACCGTAGCTTTGGGACAAAGGCTTCATCTACACGCCACATGAGAGGATAACCAGTTACAAAACATAGCTCACAAAAGAGCCGGTAACAGTGCCATCGGGCGTTTTCACAGGACTGATGGAAAACCTGTTTTTCAGCCACAGCCGGTGAGAGGGGGTATTCCAAATATCGCAAAAAGCCCGTACCTGATATACATTTTCTTCTTTAGCAACCCTGATTATCTCTCTCACCATGGCCGAGGCAATGCCCTGACAGCGCAGGTTTGTGTATATGACCTCAATTATATTAACAAAAATTTCGCTTTGCTCAATCGGCGCCGGAATCTCCCGCCTGAAAGCCCACAGAAAGCCTACAACTGTATCTTCAATCACGGCAACAATGAAATATCCGCCGTCCCGAATGACGTTTTTGATTGCCGGATATTCGCTTAATAAAGCCTGCTTTTCGGCTTCTGTCCCGAAGCGGATTTTTACATCGGTGCGCATGGTTATTCTCCTTTGAAGTTATGTGATTATTCCAAACAGCGAAGGTGGCCGTTTTATGCGAAACTAACATTTCCGGGCAGCTTTTTCTGAAGATCCGCAAAGGCGTCCGGACAATCCTTACCATATCCCCAAAATTCTTTCCCGACGTATTTGACGCCTACGCTGACAGAAGGTCCTTCCACCTTGTCGCCGTCAAAGGAAAGTACGTCTTCATCGTGGCAGATAATATGCGCCTCAACTTCACATTTTCCGCCGGGAGCTAATAGTGTTATTGTTTTTTTGTACTGTCTGTGTAACTCGTACCACGCCTTTTTGCGATAATCATCCCACTCTATTTCAACATCAGAAAAGACGAAACGAACAGAAAAATAAGGCTCAATTCCAATTGCGCCAAGTTCGTAAATACCATTTTCCGGATCCATACTCATAATCGTTATTGAATTTTTCAATTCATTTTCAAACATGCTGCGGGCTGCCTCGCCCGTGTGAATTATGAGAGGGGTGGCCGCATAAGATTCCCCGTTTTCGTTCGTTTTCCAAGTGCGACCCGGCTCAAATTCCTTTGTCTGAAATCCGCTGAAGGAAATACGAGCCTCGGATATTTCCATATCGGCATTTGCATTGTTCGGTACGGCGTTTTTATGAATGTTCAAAAATTTGGCGGAAACAATCAACCGATTCTCTTCCCAAGAAACAAGAGATAGTTCAGCGTCATGAAACTCAAAATCCTGAAGTCGATTAGTCGAAGAATAGCGCATGTCGATACTCCTTCTCTTTGTTATTTTTGCGTCCCCTCCGGAGAGTGAAGAGTGAAAAAATAAGCTTCCCACGCTCGCGCGCAGGAGGTTTGTGTCTACAGGTCAATTTAGATGCCGCCCGTGTAATCAAAAATCATCCTCGTCTATGAGTCCCATCGAGGCTTGCTCATCCAACATCGCTTTAAGATACTTCCTATCCATAATATTGTACTCCCAAATTTTTTCACTGCATATATAACATTTATTCGGTTTATTATCGGGGATAATTTTGCCATCCGCAATTCTTACGCTATAACCGTCTATCAGCACACCCGGTTTTATGTATTTTTGCAATATGTGCGGAATGTCTTTCCGCGTAGATACAAAATGAAAGCGTACCTCCCATGTGTCGCCGACCTTATAAACGCTGCATTCCTTCGCGATGCCATAATCCAAAATTAGTTTGTCCACCGTTTCAAGAGATAATCCGAAATGATATTCATTCACGACAATCAACGGTTTGTCATGGGGAGCAAAGTCAAAAAGATCATCCATAGTCATGTGAAACAACTGCGCTATCTGCGGCAAAAGCGTGATGTCGGGATAACTTTCTTCATTTTCCCATTTGCTGACTGCGGCTTTGGTCACTCCAAGCACACTCGCAAGCTCTTCTTGTGTAAGATTACACTCTCTTCTTTTTGTCTTAATCCTGTTGCCTATTTTCAGATTTGACATGTGCACACCTCCTCAATCATACGCATTTTGGAACCAATCCTATTATATCAAATAACAAACACTATGTAAAGCGATTGTTGATTTATTTTGTCAACCGACAGTTATCAGGCAACGAAAAGTAAACCTCCCGCGCACCGCGCGGGAGTTTTGGCTGGGATGGCCGGATTCGGACCGACGAATGCGGGAGTCAAAGTCCCGTGCCTTACCGCTTG
>CAVIBA010000002.1:21216-44820 GCA_963640785.1 Bulleidia sp. | reverse complement strand
GCCGAACGGCACGTACGGTGGTGTGAGAGGCTAATTAAATTTTGCCTACTCGATTTGTGCTGATTTTGACTGCTTCGGGGGTTACTTCAACAGCTTAACCCAGGGGGACGCCGTGAGTCCCTGCGGTCTCAGACGGTACTCGTAGCACCAGTTATCGCCGCCCGTGCGGTAGGCACCGGGGCCGGGGTAGGACAGCTTGTCGTCGGCGCAGTGAACAGGGCCGAAGCCGTTGACGCGCGTCAGATACAGCCTGATGTCAACGCGATGATGCCCCGCGGGAACGCCATCAAATACGGTGCGATAGGGGGCGAAGGTGACGTAGCGAGGCTCGCCGCCGTCCAGCGCGACGGTGGCTACACCTGCGCGGTACTGCGGCACTGTTACTTCAATGCTCTCACCGTTTGACTCAACGTCCGCGTGATACGTGACGGTTCCGCCGTAGAAGGGAAGCCCCTGTGTCGTGATGCTTTCGAACGCCAGCAGCTCCGGCATCGGAACTATCTTTTTATAGCGCCCGCTGACGTTCACGCCGAAGTCTCCGAGGACGTAGCACCACTCGACCGCCGTCCGCTGACCGAACGGGTATTCGATCTCGAGACGGTTTTCGCCGCGCACGATGGGCGGCAGCGCTATCGTCTTTATCGCACGGTCGACGTACCAGCCGTCCGACGTCGTGTCGACGGCGCGGGAGTTGAAGGTGACGGTCGCGGTCTCGGGCGTCTCGAGCGCGAGGTGCGCGCCGACGTAGTCAATGTCGCTGTCGAATTTGAATACCAGCTTTATGCGATGCTCGGGCGGCGTCGCCGGGAGGTGCCAGGGCTGGTCGGAGCTGCCGTTCCAAGGTGTCCAGCCGAGCGAGCGGCGGCAGGCCGTGTCAATGCGCAGAAGCTCCTCACAGGGTTTCAGCTCGCCGCCGTCAAAGCTGTATTCTGCCGTGTCGAGCAGCAGCGCGTTCGGCTCGTCGAGCGTAAAGCTGACGCGCGCGGGCAGCGTCACCGCTGTGGCCTTTGTCTTGGGCGCGGTTGCGGTCTCAACGTTCGCCGTGCCGGGGGTGAGACGCAGCAGCAGGCTGTCGTGCTGATAGAGTGTGTGCGGAATTACCGTCGCGTCGCCACGGTAGGAGACAGGTTTATCTTTTATCGTGCCGTCGAGCGTGTTGTACAGCTGTACGCGCCAGTGGCCGGGCACGGTTATGCGTATCGATTGCTTACGCGAGAGGTCATTGTTATAGGGCTCCTTGCCGTTTGCTACAAATAGCCAGCGGTTCTCGCCGTCGCGGCGGAGCTGATATATGAGATTCTCGGTCAGGCTGCCGTTGTCGCCGCGTATTTCGAGCGTGCGGTAGGGCTCAAGCGCGGTAAGCAGCGCCGCCTTTGCGAAGGGAATGACCGTTGCCGCGTCATACAGCGCGCGTGCCTCGTCAACCTTTTCGGGGCTTGCGTCGACGTACTTCGGAGCCTCGCCCATGAATATGAGCTTGCCGCCCTTGCGGGCAAACGCTGCCAGCCGCTCAACCGTTGAGGCGCGCAGCGTCTCGCAGCCGGGGACGACAATGGCATCGTAGGCCATGTGTCCGACCTTCAGCGGTGCGTCGCCCTCGGGGCACTGCTCGGGCAGAAGCGCTTCGGAGATGAAGTCAAAATCGACGGAGCCGTAGAGCAGCCACGAGGTCAGGTTCTGAAAATCGGTGTCGAGTTGACTGCGCAGCAGTCCTGTCTTATCGGACGGTCCCCAGTGCAGCCACATTGTCTCAATCGGGTGAATGACGCCGACGCGAACCTCGGGCGTGCCGCGGGTCAGCGCGGTGTTGAGGCGCGCAAAGTGGTTTTCAATGTAGGAGTATTCAGTGTACCAGCTGGACTGGTAGCTGATGGACGCCGGGTAGTCGCGCTTGGCCTCGCCCTCCATGAACACCCACGAAAGGTGCGGCACGCGGACGGTAACGCCCAGCGCCGCCTGCCAGTCGCCGTGCAGCTTGTGACCGCGGAAGTCGAAGCCCCAGCCGGTCACGCCGTAAAGCTCGCTGAGCATGCCCTCGCGCCCGTACTGATGAACGGAGGACTGCGCCTGCTTTGCGGTCGTCAGCTCGTAGCGGTTGGCGAGCATGTCGATGCCCGGAATCAGGAAGGAGCGGTACGAGCGCATAGCCTCACCGACAGCGCGCGTCTGCGACTCGAGGCGCGGCTCCTGCATGACATGTCCTGTCATGCTTATGTTGTGCTCGCGGCACCATTCACCATATGTGTCGGCAAACGCTTCGACAAAGCGGTCGGTTACGTGGTCATGGAAGCGGTAGCGGGTAAGCGAAACGCGCCCGTCAGGCAGCTCCCAGAACAGCTCGGGTATGTGTGGGATGAGGTCGTCGCCCCAGGCGGCGCGGAAGGTGTCGGGCAGGTCGTCTGTCCAGGGCATGGCCTGGTCGCAGGGGACATCCGAAAAACCGAGTGTCGTCGCATGTGTGTGCTGCGGCTCGTCGGTGAAGATGGCGGGGATGTGCTTGTCGAATTCGTCGCCGAAGCGCTCGTAGTAGCGCTCGTGTGTGACCTCAAGAAAGCGCTTGACGGATTTGCGGTCGAGCACGTTGACGTAGGTCGCACCGTTGTATCTCGGCGAGGGCTGAGGCGACTCGACATAGGCGTACCACAGCCTGCCGCGCGGGGTTGCACCGGGCTCAACTTGCTCGTAGCGACGCAGACAGCCGTTCTCGTCAAGCTCGACGTCGAATACTGTCAACAGCTTGCCGAGTCCGCTGCGAAGCGCGGTGGCCTGCTCGTTGCCCACGCGGGCACGGCCGCCTTCCACCTCATAGGGCGTCGGTGTGAACAGCAGGTAGCGGATGCGATACTGTGGGTCGGACGTGACGAACCCGCCTGCAAAGCCGGACGGCCAGCGATCCTCGTCGTACAGCCAGGCGAGCATGTCTTCATCTTTTGCTTTCTGTACGCAGTCGCCGACACGATCCATGAATTCGTCGCTGAGATAGGGCGTTGCCATACCGGAGCGGACGTGCATGTGAAAGCCGCCGAAGCCCATCTGCTTGAGCACCTCTATCTGACGCAGCAGCTCCTCACGCTCGAGCTTGCAGTTCCACGACCAGAACGGTGTGCCGCGGTATTCACTTGTGGGGGACGCGAAGAGCTCATCCGTAAGCTCCGGGGCTGAATTCTTTTTGTAAAGCATAGTTACCTCCGTGCGGACAGTACTTCGTCCTCGTATTTTTTTACGTCGTCATACCACCCAAGACCGGTATCAAGTCCCGTGCGGCGGCAGAGCTCATCCCAGACCTCGCCGAGCGGCATGGTCTTCAGCTGCTCGCCGAGCGCCATAAGGCCGGTGAAGTCGCCGGCTTCCTGAAGCTCGGCGAGCTTTGCGTGCGGTGCGAGCAGGGCGGAGAGCAGCGCTTTCTGAAGGCTGTGCATACCGATAATCCAGGCGGCGACGCGGTTAATGCTGGCATCGAAGTAGTCGAGGGCGATGAAGGTGCGGTCAAGCGCGTTGCAGCGCACCAACTCATCGGCGATGCCTCGAGTCTCGTCGTCAAAGCGGACGACGTGATCGCTGTCCCAGCGCACCGAGCGCGTGACGTGCAGCGCCAGCTTTTCGGAGAAGAGCAGCATGGACGGAATCTTGTCGGCCACAGATTCTGTCGGGTGATAGTGGCCGTTGTCCATGAGCGAAAGAATTCCGCGCGAGGCGGCGTAGTTTATGCAGAACTCGCTTGAGCCGACGGTGTAGGACTCAAGTCCGATTCCGAACACCTTGGACTCGAGAGAGACAAACACCTTAGAGCGGTCATAGCCCGCGGCGAGGATGGTGTTGAGCGACTCGGCAAAGCGGGCGCGCGGCGCCATGCGGTCGGCGGGAATGTCCTTGAGACCGTCGGGAATCCAGATGTTCATGAGGCAGGGCGTGCCAAGCTCGGTGGCGAAATACTCCGAAATGCGTAGGCAGGCGATGCAGTGACGTATCCAGAATTTGCGCGTCTCCTCATCGGGGCTTGACAGCGTGAGTCCGGTTGCGCGGGGATGTGCGAATAGCGTCGGGTTGAAGTCGATGCCGAGGCCGCGCTCCTTGGCGAATTTGACCCACGGTGCGAAGTGGCGCGGCTCAAGCACGTCGCGGTCGACCTTCTCGCCGTCGGCGAATATGGCGTAGTTGGCGTGCAGGTTTATGCGGTGATGACCGGGGACGTGAGCAAGGGCGAAGTCGATGTCCGCCATGAGCTCCTCCGGTGTGCGCGCCGCGCCGGGATAGTTGCCCGTGACCTGTATGCCGCCGTCGAGCGACGACGAGCCCTCAAAACCGTGAATGTCGTCGCCCTGCCAGCAGTGCAGGGAGATGGGAAGTGTGCTCAGGCGCGCTATCGCGGCCTCTGTA
Source organism: Bulleidia sp. (assembly GCA_963640785.1). GTDB lineage: Bacteria > Bacillota > Clostridia > Oscillospirales > CAG-272 > UMGS1002. The sequence continues at coordinate 40,443 of CAVIBA010000002.1, read as the reverse complement.
TCGACACCGAGCACGGCGTATGCCGCACGTGCGTTTTCGTATCCGATGTTATTTGACATTGGAATCCTCCGATTTATTTTTATTTGCTTTCATTTTATCACAACCGGGGCGTTTTTTCAATAATATAATTGCATATTTCAACGAATTGTGGTATACTTATGTCAATATGAATTTTCTGAGGTTGATATTATGAAAAACATTGACAGGAACCTTACAATGCTGTGTGATTTTTATGAAATCACCATGGGCAACGGCTATTTCAAGTCCGGAATCGGCGACAGAATGGTATATTTCGATGCCTTCTACCGCGATAACCCCGACAACGGCGGCTACGCCATCGCCGCGGGGCTTGAACAGATCGTAAACTACATCAATGAGCTGTATTTTGACAACGACGATATAGAATATCTCCGTTCTAAGGGCTGCTTTGACGAGGAATTTCTGACCTACCTCCGCTCATTCCGTTTTACCGGCGACATGTGGGCAGTTCCCGAGGGGACGGTCGTTTTTCCGGGCGAGCCGCTTATCACCGTACGTGCGCCCGCCATTGAGGCGCAGTTTATTGAGACCTACCTGCTCATGGCGCTCAATCACCAGTCGCTGATTGCGACCAAGGCGTCCCGCATGACCCGTGCGGCCAAGGGCAGACCCATCAGCGAGTTCGGCTCGCGCCGCGCGCAGGGAGCTGACGCCGCCATCCTCGGCGCTCGTGCGGCCTACATCGGCGGTTGTGCCGGCACTGCCTGCACTATTACTGACGAGGCATACGGCGTTCCGGCGACCGGAACCATGGCGCACTCTTGGGTACAGATGTTCGACGACGAGTACACGGCGTTCAAGACCTATTGCGAGATTTACCCGGAAAACTGCACGCTGCTCGTCGATACGTACAATGTTCTCGAGTCCGGAATTCCCAACGCCATCAAGGCATTCCGCGAGGTGCTTGTCCCGCGCGGAATCACGCGCTGCGGCATTCGTATCGACTCGGGCGACATCACCTACCTGACTAAAAAGGCGCGCGCCATGCTCACCGAGGCCGGGTTCCCGCAGTGCAAGATTGTCATTTCAAACTCGCTTGACGAGTATATAATCCGCGAGCTTATCCGTCAGGGCGCCGAGATTGACGCGTTCGGTATCGGCGAGCGTCTTATCACGTCAAAGAGTGATCCTGTGTTCGGCGCGGTGTACAAGCTGTGCGCCATCGAGCGCGACGGCGAGATTGTTCCGAAGATAAAGATCAGCGAAAATGTCGGCAAAATCACGACTCCGCATTTCAAGAAGGTGTACCGTCTGCGCGGCCGCGAGACCGGCAAGGCCGAAGCCGATCTGCTTTGCGTGCACGACGAAGTCATTGACGATAGCCGTCCTCTTGAGATATTCGACCCCGAGTACACATGGAAGCGCAAGACACTGACCGACTTTATCGCGACTGAGCTGCTTGTGCAGGTCTTCCGCGGCGGCCGTCAGGTATATAATCTGCCCGCACTCGACGACATCCGACGTCATTGCGCCGACGAGATCGAGGGCATGTGGGACGAGGTTCGCCGCTTTACCAACCCGCACAACTACTACGTCGACCTCTCCGAGCGTCTCTGGCAAATCAAGCACGATCTGATCAAGACTGCCAGAAACGCAAGGTAAGAGGAGACGATTCTCGGGGCGCTGCCCCGAATCCCGCCAAGGTAGCTTTTTAAAAAACTTTCTTGGAACTCGCAAAAACTTTCGAAAAAGGCGGGTTAGAGTCTGTGAGACGCCGGGCGGTTTGGTTTGGGGTGTTTAGGTGCGGACGGTGCGACATCACGTCATAGTTCAGCACCGCCCTGTGCTGGCCCGCCGCCCGCAGACAGCGAAACTTTTCTCGAACACAAGTCCCGCAATTGTAAGATTGCGGGACTTGACTTTTTTATGTTATTTCTGTCCATAATATGCGCCGGAGCCGTGCTTGCGGTCGAAGTGCTTGTTGAGCAGATCCTGCTGCATCGGGACTCCGCCGTTAGCGCCGACTGCGACCTGAAGTATCTCGGTGTTGATCGCCATGTGGGCTATGTTCTCGAGTACAACCGCCGTTTCAACCGACGCGGCAGCGCTGTCACCCCACGTGAAGGGGCCGTGCGAGCAGACAAGAACACCGTGTATGCGGTCGGGATCTATGTTGGTGAACGTTTCGGCAATGACCAGCCCCGTATTTTTTCCGTATTCGCCTGAAATCTCGTTCGGCGACATCTTGCGGGTGCAGGGAACCGTCCCGCCGAAGTAATCGGCGTGCGTGGTACCGAACGGCTTGATGCCGCGTCCGGCCTGTGCGAACGATGTCGCATAGAGTGAATGTGTGTGCGTAACGCCGCCGATATGCGGGAACGCGTGGTAGAGCTCAAGGTGCGTCGGCGTGTCGGATGAGGGCTTGAGATACCCCTCGACTATGTTGCCTTCAAGGTCGACTACAACCATGTCCATGGGCGACATGCGTTCGTACTCAACTCCCGAGGGCTTGATGACTACGAGCCCGTGCTCGCGGTCAATACCGCTGACGTTGCCCCATGTGAATATCACGAGCCTGTGCTTTACGAGCTGCATGTTGGCTTCATAAACTTCTTTTTTTAACTGTTCAAGCATTGTTTTTGTGTTTGCCTTTCTGTGCCGATTTCAAAAAATGTTTGCTGTAAATCTCTATCATTTCGTCTTTTGTGATTACATACGGGCTGTTGGCGTAGTTCTTGGCTCCGCATATCAGTTCGACGTGCACCGCGATTTCGTCGGCGTCAAGCACAAGCTCAACCTCGGAAAGCGCGGGCAGATACTCCTTCATAATGCGCCCTGTTGTGTGCAGCTCGTCGTATATGCGGCGCATTTTTTCTTTGCCGACCTCGGTGCGCTCGTTGTACTCGATGTAGTCGCCGTCGAATATCGCGCAGGCCGCGCCGTGGGGGATGCCGTCAATCAGTGTCAGCGGGTAGCCGAGCGGGTGCGGGAAGCCGGTGCCGGTGACGCTTATCGCAATTCCTGCTGCACAGGAGCAGTAGAGCAGCGTCTCGCGCATTTCGGCGTCGAAGTTCTCGGGGTAGCGGGTCAGCACGTCCCAGATGCCGCGCATTGCGTACATGGCCATCATGGACGAAAGCTCGGTCGATTTGGGCGACATGTAGGATTCAAGTCCGTGCGCGAAGGCGTCGAGAGCACAGGAAACAGTCGCGCGGTGAGGAAGCGAATCCGTGTAGGCGGGGTCAAGAAACGCGACGCGCGCCCACGCGCCGGGGTGGTTGAACGAGCGTTTGCGCAGCCCGTCCGGCAGCGTCATGACGGCGTACGGGTTGGCCTCGCTGCCGGTTCCTGCGGTGGTCGGTATGAGAACGAGCGGCAGCAGCGGAGAGGTGAGCGCAGACGAGTCGAACAGCTGCTCGGGCTCAATGCCGGGGTTGGCCGTGAACGCGGCGATAGCCTTGGCGGAGTCGAGAGACGATCCGCCGCCGATGCCGATAACAAAGTCGGCACCGAAGGCGTGCGCGGCCTGTCCGCCGTCAAAACAGGTGGCGAGCGGGGGATTTTCCGTCACCTTGTCGAATATCATGTAGCCGACCTGCGCGTCGTCAAGCGCCCGGCATACGTCGCCGAGCGCACCGCTGGCGGCGGCTCCGTGAGCCCCGCAGACGATTACGGCTCGGTGCCCCTGAATGAGCGCGGCAGCGTTGTCATAAAGACAGCCGCGGCCGGAGATTATCTTAACCGGAATGTTGATGTTGAAATTCATAGCTTACGCTCCGTGAAATTTTGGTATCAAAAGTATATCACAAATCCGGCGCAAAATCAATAATTAGTCACATAAGTTTTTTCTCGCGATATGTGAGAATACTAATATATGCGGCGACCGTGCGGCGATCCTCGGACAAAGAGAGCGCAAATGTGCGACGAATGTATAAATAAAATATAACGAATGTATAAATAAAATATAAACAAATAGTAAACAATGCCCGAAACCCTTTGAAATTCAAGAGATATTGTGTTATAATAATTTAATCTTATTCATTGCCGTATTTGTCGGAGGAATGCCGGATGAAATCTGATAACGTGTTCGCTGCCTTCTGGGGCGACCTTAGAGAATATATTTTCTCCCCGATAGCAGACATAAGGTTTGTTGACCTTGTGGATATTCTGCTGCTGGCACTGCTGTTTTTTGCGCTTTACCATTTTGTCAAGAACCGCCGAGCGGGCAAACTGATGTCGGGACTTTTCATAATCATAGCGCTGCTTGTCGTCAGCACGGCGTTCCGGATGCACGCGATAAAGTTCATTCTGCAAAACTTCTACCAGGTCGGTATGATTGCGATTATCATCGTGTTCCAGCCCGAGCTGCGTGCCGCGCTTGAGAAAATGGGTAACACGCCTCTCACCGGCCTGCGCAACATCGGCGGAAACGACACGCGTGACCTTGCCGCGCTCACGGCGGGCATCGACTCTATCTGCGAGGCCGTGTGCGACATGTCGCTTTATAAGACCGGCGCGCTTATCGTCATTGAGCGCTCGGTGAAGCTCGGTGAGTACATCAAGCCATCCAACGAGATATGCGCCAAGCTGTCCTCGCGCCTGCTTCAGAACATTTTCTACGACAAAGCGCCCTTTCATGACGGCGCCGTCATCATCCGCGATATGCGGATATACGCAGCAGGCTGCGTTCTTCCGCTTACGGCGGCCGAGAACATTGACAACAGTATGGGCACGCGTCACCGCGCGGCGATAGGCATCAGCGAGGTGAGCGATGCGGTGGTGGTTGTGGTCTCGGAGGAGACCGGAATCATCTCAATCGCCTGCGAGGGCGTAATCTCGCGCAACTACAACTACAACACGCTCAAGCACGAGCTTATGAAGCTGCTGTCGCACAGCGGACAGCGCATGGTGCGCACGGCGCGTCCGGCCGGACGCGACAACAATGCGGGAGGTGCCGACGATGAACAATAACGATAACAAAGAGCTCAAAGGTACAGACACCGCCGCATCCGGAGAGGGAGGCGACGGCGGCAAGCGCCGCGGCGACTTTTGGCGGCGCACTCTTGAGGCTGTCAAGGGATACTATGAGATAGTCTGCGACTGGCTTACCGGCAAGCGCGGCTCGCGTGGTGACAGATGGGCGTTCGTGCTTTGCCTGTTTATGGCGGTGACGGTGTGGCTGTACGTCATGAGCACCGAGAAAACCGGTTACGAGCAGAGCATTTCGGGGGTTACGGTCGGAATCGAGGGCACGTCCTCGCTCAGCACGAGCAACATGTCCGTCATCGACGGCTACGACAGGACGGTCACGGTCACGCTGTCGGGCAAGCGCGGCGACATAAGCTCGCTCACGGCGGACGATCTGCGCGTTTACGTTGACGTCAGCCAGATAACCTCGACTGGCCGATATAACCTGCCGGTGCAGGTCGAGATGCCTAAAAATGCGACGCTCGTTTCAATTGAACCGAGTCAGATTTCGGTAAATGTCGATGTGAACACCAGCCGCACGGTAGACGTCAAGATCAAGCTGGACTATGTGCTCAACGCCGCCTACTCGTTAAGCGAGCCCGAGGCGGATCATGAGACGGTTGTCATAAGCGGTCCGGCGTCTGTGCTTGATACGGTTTCGTACGCGGCGGTCTCATTCAACGCCGGGGTTATTGACAAGAGCCTGAACCTTGTCGGCACGGTGGCGCTGTACGACGAGTACGGAATGATAATTTCGAACCCCTACGTCAAGTGCAACGTTACCGAGATAAGGGTGTCCGTCAAGGTGACGACCACCAAGAAGGTGCCGCTCAAAATAAGGTTTACTAACGGCGTAAGCTCGAACTACAATGTCAGTATGCACCCGTCAGAGGTGACGATAGTGGGCGACCCGCAGCTGATCAGCGGCATAAGCGAGTTGTATGTGTACACCGTCAACGACGGCGACATAGAGGTCGGCAAGCCGCTCATACTCCACATCAGCGAATTTGAACTGCCGGAGGGCGTGTCAGTGGTCGATTCCGACCGCGGAGTTTCCATTGACATCGAGAGGATATACTGATGGCAGAGAACCGTAAAATATTGCTCGACGGCATCGGACTCGGCTTCGAGGCTGCTGAGCCGGACATACTTGCCGCGGCAAGACGAAAACTCAGATTGGCGGGATACACTCCCGCCGGTCTTACTTTAACGCTGTATCGCAGAGCTATCGACGCCCGGCACAAGGACGACATAAAGCTGATGTGCACGGTTCTTGTCGAGGGCGAGGGGCTGCCGTCGGGCGACGCGCTGAAGGCGCTCGGCGGACGCGAGTACGCCGAGCCGGTGCTCGAGCTTGAACGCGGGGGCGAGCGCCTTAGCGCTCCGCCGCTCGTGATCGGAACGGGTCCTGCGGGTATGTTCTGCGGTTTGTTGCTCGCACGGTGCGGCTACGCGCCGGTGGTCATCGACCGCGGCGGCTCGGTTGACGAGCGCGTGGCAGCGGTGGAGACCTTCACGTCGCGGCACATACTTAACAGCGAGTCGAACATTCAGTTCGGCGCGGGCGGCGCGGGGACGTTTTCGGACGGCAAGCTCGTGACCCGCATTTCCGACGCGCGCTGTGCCTTCGTTCTGCGTGCATTGGCAGAGCACGGCGCACCGGCTGACATACTGACACGAGCCAAGCCTCACGTCGGCACAGACGTGCTGCGTCACGTGACGCAGAGCCTGCTCGATGAGATAGAATCGCTTGGCGGACGCGTGATATTCAACTGTCGGCTTGACGACATCGAGGAGCGCGCCGACGGGCTGATAGCGCACACCACGTGCGGAGACATTGCCAGTGGGGCGCTTGTTATGGCACCGGGGCACAGCGCGCGCGACACCTACGGAATGCTCGGCCGACGCGGGCTTGTGATTGAGCCCAAAGCGTTCTCGGTCGGAATCAGAATAGAGCATCTTCAGGCGGATATCGACCGCGCGCTCTACGGAGCTCACGCGGGAGACCCGCGTCTGGGACCGGCCGAGTACACCTTGTCCGACACGACGGGCGAGCGCGGGGTTTACACCTTCTGCATGTGTCCGGGAGGCGTTGTCGCGGCGGCGTCGTCCGAGGCCGGGGGACTGGTCGTGAACGGTATGAGCTACTATGCGCGCGACGGACGCAACGCCAACTGCGCCGTGGCGATAAGCGTGCTGCCGTGCGATTACGGCGGAACGCCGCAGGCGGCGATTGAATATCAGCGCCGCGTTGAAGTGGCGGCGTACGAGGCCGGGGGCGGGGAATTCCGCGCGCCGGTCGAGACGGTGGGCGATTTTCTCGCGTGGCGCAGGCTATTATGAGCCGCTTTGCGCCGCTCGGTTGATTTGGAGTTAGTATGATTACAGAAGCATTGGTTATAAGTGCGGGCGGGTCGACGGCAGTCGTCGAGGTTCGCCGCAAGGCTGCGTGCGATGGCTGTCACAAAAACAAGGACGGCGGCGGGTGCAGCATCTGCACCCTGACCGGCGGCGACGCAAAGCTGTCGCTCAAGGTTCGCAACCCGCTCGGGGCAGAGCCCGGACAGCGCGTGCGCGTCGAGACCGACTCACGGCGCGTGCTGGGGTATGCGTGGCTTGTATTTCTGCTTCCGCTTCTGGCGGCAGCGCTCGGCTGGTGGCTGGGCAGTCGTTTCGGCGGGAGCGAGGCGTGGAGCGCCGGCGGAGCCGCTATCGGAATGGCGCTGTCGTTCGTCGGTGTCGGTATATATTCGGCAATTTTCGTCAGCCGCAGGTGCGACGCGGAGATCGTCGAAATTCTCGGCGACGGGAATGCTACGGACGCCGAGCTTTGATAAATTGAATACCATCCGGGAGAGCCCGGTTAAATAAATTATTGTTGAACGTATGTGAAATGTGCAGACCGACATTCCCGTGCGAGAACGGAACGGAGTAGAGAATGGAACTCAAGAGACGAGAGAAGATTTGGAGCATACGGTACGATGAAGGAAACGTTAATCAGCGCACAGCGGCAGAGAGGCTGTGTGATGAACTGAATATTTCACCAACCATTGCAAAGCTGTTATGCAACCGCGGGTATTCGACACCCGAGGCGGCCAACCGCTTTTTGAAAAACGAAGAAAGCGTACTTCACGATCCTTTTTTGCTGAAGGACATAGTTCCGGCAGTCGAGCGCATAGAGCGCGCGATTGCAGACGGCGAGAAGATCGTTATTTACGGCGACTATGACGTCGACGGCGTCACATCTGTGTCGGTGCTGTGGCTGTATCTGCGCTCACGTGGCGCGGACGTCAGCTACTACATACCGAGCCGCAGCGGCGAGGGGTACGGTCTGTCCTGCAGTGCTATTGACAATCTTGCACGAGGCGGAGTCGGGCTGATTATCACTGTCGATACCGGCATCACGGCCAACGACGAAGCGGACTATGCCGCCCGCATTGGCATCGACATGGTCATAACCGATCATCACGAGTGCCGCGCCGAGCTGCCGCACGCCTGCGCCGTTGTGAACCCGCACCGACCGGACTGCGAATATCCTTTCAAGGAGCTCGCCGGCGTCGGAGTGGTCTTCAAGCTGTTGTGCGCCTGCGAGATAACCCGCATCAGAGCCGCGGGCGGGCAGGACATTGACGGCGTCCGCCGCATATGCTATGATTATGCCGACCTTGCGGCCATCGGTACCGTCGCGGACGTTATGCCGATAGCCGACGAAAACCGGCTCATCGTGGCCATGGGCCTACGCATGATCGCAAGCACCAAGCGTTACGGCCTGAGCGCCCTCATCGAGGTGTCGGCAAGCCCCGGAACGTCGAAGTATCCGCCGCATAAGCGCAAAATCACTTCAAATTATATAGGCTACGGCATAGCGCCGCGGCTCAATGCCGCCGGGCGCATGTGCAGTGCAACGATTGCCGTCCGCCTGCTTCTGGCGGAGGACGCGAAGACCGCCCGCGAGCTCGCGGGCGAGCTGTGCGAGATAAATCGCCAGCGTCAGATTGAGGAAAACCGTATCGCCGAGCAGGCGTACAAGAAAATAGAGAAGTCGTTCGATTTTTCGAAGGACAGAGTCATAGTGCTCGAGGACGACAACTGGCAGCAGGGAATAATAGGGATAGTTTCGTCCCGCATAACCGAGCGGTATGGCCTTCCGTCGGTGCTTATCTCGTTTGACGGAAGCACGCGCGGCTACTCCTGCGACGACGACACCGGTAAGGGCTCGGGGCGCAGCATCAAAGGGCTGAATCTTGTTGACGCGCTTACATATTGCGAGGATCTGCTCATCAAGTTCGGTGGCCACGAGCTGGCGGCAGGGCTCACGATTGAGCGCTCCAAGGTACCGACGTTTATCGAGCGCATCAATGAGTATGCGGCAAAGAACCTCAGCGAGGAGGCCATGAGCGTTTGCCTTGAGGCCGACTGCGAAATCCCGCTCAAGGACGTCACGCTGGGCTTTGCCACCGATCTTTACCACCTTGAGCCGTTCGGAGTTTCAAACCCCGTGCCTACCTTCGTAACGCGCGAGGTCAAGATTGAGCGGATAATCGCCATAAGCTCGGGCAAGCACACCAAACTCATGCTCACGGACGGCGGGAACACTGTCTGCGGTATGTATTTCAACATGCCGAGCTCCAAGTTGCATCTGCACGAGGGCGAGTACGCCGACGTGCTGTTCAACGTTGACATAAACGAGTTTCAGAATAACCGTACCGTCCAGATGATAATTCAGGACATACGTCTTTCGGAGAAAAACGAGGCGGAGTATAACCGCCTGCGTAGCCGCTACGATGACGTAAAGAACGGCGGAGGATTCTCGCCGGAGGAGGACTTTATTCCCGACCGAGACGACCTCGCCGAGGTTTACAGGGTTCTGCGCCGCGAGTACCGCATGGGACACGACGCGCTCACCGAGCGCACGCTGCTCTCGCTGCTCTACGCCGCTGCGCCGCAGCGCAACGTCAACTATGTCAAGCTGATGTACATACTGCGCATATTCCGCGAGCTTCAGATCTGCGACGTTGAGAGGCTTGACGGCACGCTGCTCAGCTTTGAAATCGCAAACTGTCAGTCAAAGACGAGTATAGATAAGTCCTCGGTGCTCAGAAAACTGAAAAGTCAGTGCACGGGACGAAAATGAACCACGCTCTCCCGGAGGGAAAACATATGGAAAATCAAAAAGTTGATCTGAATATCGACAGACTGCTGGAGATACTGCGCGATACCGGCAAACGGTATGACACGGAGAAGATTCAGCGTGCCTTTGAGTATGCGAGCGCGCTTCACGAGGGGCAGTTCCGCGCGAGCGGCGAGGCCTATATCTCGCATCCTATCGCTGTCGCCGAGATAGCGGCGCAGATGGAGCTTGATACCGACTCGATATGCGCCGCTCTGCTGCACGACACTGTCGAGGACTGCGCCGACAAGACCAATCTCAAGGATATAGAGAAGCGCTTCGGCCCGACGGTCGCCGTGCTTGTCGACGGGCTTACAAAGCTGGTCTCGATTCAGGTTGAGGACAAGGAAGAGGCGCACATCGAGAACATCCGCAAGATGCTTTTCGCCATGTCGAAGGACATCCGCGTAATTTTCATCAAGCTGTGCGACCGCCTGCACAATATGCGCACGCTCTCGGCAAAGCCCGAGGCAAAGCAGCGCGTCACCGCGCTTGAAACCATGCAGGTGTACGCGCCGCTGGCTGACAGACTCGGTATGCAGCGCATGAAGCAGGAGCTCGAGGATCGCGGCCTGTATTACCTCGACCCCATCGGCTACGCCGAGGTAAAGAATGATATTCAGCGCAAGTACGGTCAGAACCGCGACCTCATCGAGAACGTGCGTCAGAAAATCGAGGAGAAGCTCGAGGAGAACAACATCAAATATACGCTTGAGGGACGAGTAAAGTCCGTTTACAGCATATATAAAAAGATGTACAATCACAACAAGAGCTTTGACGAGATATACGATTTTTACGCCATACGCATAATCGTCGACACCGAGATCGAGTGCTACACAGTGCTCGGCCTTGTGCATGAGATGTTCAGCTCGATTCCGGGGCGCTTCAAGGACTATATCTCGACGCCCAAGGCCAACATGTACCGCTCGCTGCATACCACCGTTATAGGACGTGACGGCGTGCCGTTCGAGGTTCAGATACGCACGTGGGATATGCACCACGTCGCAGAGTACGGCGTGGCGGCACACTGGAAGTACAAGTCCGGCGAACAGGCGGCGGAGAATATAGACAAGCGTCTCGAGTGGATTTCCCGCCTCATCGAGACGGAGGACGACGCCCGCGACCCAGACGAGTTCCTTCAGGCCATCAAGACAGATATTTTCCAAGAGGAGACATACATTTTCACCCCCAAGGGCGACCTTATCGCGCTACCGTCCGGCTCGACCGTCATAGATTTCGCCTACGCCATACATTCTGCAGTCGGCAACAAGATGGTCGGCGCCAAGATAAACGGCATGATAGTGCCTATCGACCGCGTTCCGCAGAACGGCGAGATAGTCGAGATACTGACCTCGGCGGCATCCAAGGGGCCGAGTCGCGACTGGCTTAAAATAGTCAAGACCAGCGAGGCGCGTTCCAAGATACGCCAGTGGTTCAAGAAAGAGAAGCGGGCGGACAATATCGTTGTCGGCCGCGGCATGGTCGATGCCGAGCTCAAGCGCATGGGACACGCCATGACCGAGGCTCAGCACACCGAGATAGTGTCGAATGTGGCGCAGCGCTCAGGCTTTACCACGGCGGACGACCTATACAACGCTCTCGGCTACGGCGGCCTTGCCATAACCAAGATAGCACTCAAACTGCGCGACGAGTTTGACCGCGTCGTAAAGCCGGTCGAGGAGCCCGAGGCTCCGATGGAGGCCGAGCAGGTCAAGCTGGCGGAGAAGCCCAAGAATATCAAGTCAAACAGCGGCATTGTGGTCGACGGCGAGCACGGCTGCCTTGTCAAATTTGCGAAGTGCTGCAACCCGCTGCCCGGAGACCCTGTTATAGGGTTTATCACAAAGGGCTACGGAATCTCGATACACAAGGCCAACTGTCCCAACGTCATCGCCGGCATGAGGCGCGCAGAGGATGCTGACCGCTGGGTCAAGGCCAGCTGGGAGAGCGAGGGCACGGGCAGCAGTCAGGGCGTGTATGAAGCTATTCTTCAGCTTCACGTAGCCGACCGCCTCGGCATCATCGCGGACGTGTCCGCGGCGCTCGCCGATATGAAGGTTCCGATACTTTTCATCAATTCCCAGAAGCGCAACAACGGCCGCGGGATAATAAATCTCAAAATCAGCTGTCGCAATATCGACCACTATCAGCTTATAGTCGACAGACTGAAAAGCCTCGACGGCGTTGACGACGTCGTCCGCGGGTTTATGTAAGGAGGCAGTATGATAGCCGTTATTCAGAGAATAGACAGCGCCGCCGTCACGGTTGACGGCGCGGAAACAGGCCGCGCCCGGCGCGGCCTGTGCATACTGCTCGGTGTTGCACGCGAGGACACCCGCACTGACGCTGAGCTGCTTGCGAATAAGATCGCAAAGCTGCGCATATTCACCGACGAGAACGACAAAATGAACCTCTCAGTGCTCGACGTGGGCGGGGAGGCGCTGGTGGTGTCAAACTTCACACTGCTTGCAAATTACAGTCACGGCAACCGCCCGGAGTATTTCGGCGCGGCGGAGCCCGGTGTGGCAGACGAGCTTTATGAGTACTTCGCCTCACTGATGGAGGCACAGGTTGGGCACGTGGGGCGCGGCGTTTTCGGCGCGCACATGCTGATTGACATTCAGGCAAACGGCCCCGTGACGATAGTAATGGACAGCGAGAAGCTGAAAAAGAAAGGTAAGGAATGACAGCCTCATGAAGCTGATTATAGAAGGCGACATAAATATATACTACGTTCAGACGCTGTGCATGATATTTTTCCCCGGCGCGAGCTTCGGAGAGGACGAGAGCGAAGCTCCCGACAATCCCACGCTCGAGCTGCGCCTGACCCCGGCGGACAACGGTATCTACGCCTACGCGGAGTTTCGTTATGAAGACCGCATTTGTTCGGCCAAGAAATACGCCGAGTACACCGACCGTCTCTCGCGCAGCCGGGTCAACAAATTAGTGACCGGTGCGGCGGTGCTTGCCGCCGCGGGCGAGCTGACGAGCTACCGTCCCTCGTGGGGAATGCTGACAGGTGTTCGCCCGTCCAAGGTCGCGACGGAGCTGCTTCGCTCGGGCATGAGCAAGACCCGCGTGCGCAAGACTATGACGGGAGAGTATCTTGTCATTCCTAAAAAGTCGGCGCTGGCGACGGATGTGGCGGTAAACGAGGCCAAAATAATCGGCAAACCTGGACGGAAGGATTGCAGTGTCTATATTTCGATACCCTTCTGCCCGACGCGGTGTGCGCATTGCTCGTTTGTGTCCTATTCGTCGCGCAGGCTGCTGAATCTGATACCTGATTATCTTGAGCAGCTGCGCGAGGAGCTTGTCACTGTGTTCGGGACGATAAGGCGACTCGGGCTGAACCTCAAGACCATATACATCGGCGGCGGAACCCCCACAATACTGACTCCAGACCAGCTCGACATGCTGCTCGGAACCGTTGCAGAGAACTGCGACACGTCGCTGCTTGAGGAATACACGCTCGAGGCTGGACGTCCTGACACGATAACGGAGGATAAGCTGAGGATCGCACTGCACCACGGTGTCAACCGCATAAGCGTAAACCCGCAGACGCTAAACGACGAGATTCTCGCGGCTATCGGACGCTCGCATACCACCGAGGATTTCCTTCGGGCGTTCCACATTGCACGGAACATCGGCGTGCCGTGCATAAACACCGATCTTATCGTTGGGCTGCCCGGAGACCGCTTCCAGAACTTCTCTGAATGCTACGATAAAATATTGGCGCTGCGTCCGGAGAACATCACGGTTCACACATTTTGCGTGAAAAGAGCGGCGGAAATACGCCAGAGTGATGTCTATTCACGCTATGGCGGCGACGCCGGCAAGTGCGTGGATTACTCTCAGATAAAGTCGATACAGTCGGGCTACAAGCCTTACTACATGTACCGTCAGAAGAACACCGTGGGTAACTACGAGAATGTCGGCTTCGCGCTTGAGGGCTTCGAGGGGCGCTATAACATCTACATGATGGAGGAGACCCACTCGATTTTTGCCGCCGGTGCAGGTGCCGTTACCAAGCTGGTTCGCTACGGCGACGGAGATAAGGAAAAGTCGGTTATCACCCGGCTGTTCAATCCGAAATACCCATATGAATACCTGGCGGGCGACCGCCGTGATGACATCAGGTGCCAAACCGAGGAATTTTACAACCAATACATATTTAACGCCGATAACTGAGGCGTGGAAAGGCTGTGATTTTAGTTATGATGCAATCACATATGAGCTTCGCGAGCGAGCGCGAGGCGGCTGAATTTGTAGCAAAATGCGAACGTGAGTTTGAGGAGAGACTGTCCGGCGCGGTCGAGCGCGTCTGCGAGCACCGCGGAGTGCGCCTCATCGGCCTTTCTGGGCCGACATGCTCCGGCAAGACCACCACCGCCAATAAATTGATAAAATACCTTGCCGCTCAGGGCAAAAAGGTGCACGTTGTTTCGATAGACGATTTTTATTACGACCGCGACGTGCTCATCGCGCGCGCCAACAACGACCCGAACATCGAGGTGGACTACGATTCTGAGGAGACGATAGACCTCGAAGAACTCGGTCGCTGCATCTCCCAGGTCTTTACCGACGAGCCGACGCAGGTGCCGAAGTTTGACTTTCTCACCGGAAAGCGTGCGGGGTACGTGACCATTGACGCGGACGAGAACGACATGTTCATATTCGAGGGCATTCAGGCGATATATCCGTCCGTGACGGAGCTGTTCCGAAAATATGATTACAAGAGCGTGTATATCAGCGTCGAGAGCGGAATTCAGATAGAGGATCGCATCTTCAGCACCGACGAGATAAGGCTCATGCGTCGCCTTGTGCGCGACTACAATTTCCGCAGTGCCGCGCCCGAGTTCACGCTTTATCTCTGGGAGAGCGTCCGCGCGAACGAGGAGCTGAGCATCTTCCCCTACGCTGTCGACTGCGATTATTTCATCAATTCGACCATGCCGTTTGAAATCAACATGCTCGCGCCCTATCTGCGCGAGATACTGCCCAAGGTTCCTGCAGACAACCAATTCCGCGGCAAAGCCGAGGCGATGCTGAAGAAAATCGAGGGGATTCAGGCAGTGTCGCCCAAGCTGCTCTCGGCGGATTCGCTCTACAACGAGTTTTTGAGGCGCGAGGATTGAGAAGATGACCACGCTATTGAAGAATTTCCGTTTGACGGACGGTACTGCCGCAAACGCAGTCGTGCGCGGGGCGCGCTTTGAGTACGTCGGCGCGGAGTGCCCGA
This sequence comes from Bulleidia sp., assembly GCA_963640785.1. Classification (GTDB taxonomy): domain Bacteria; phylum Bacillota; class Clostridia; order Oscillospirales; family CAG-272; genus UMGS1002. Next base: position 25,084 of record CAVIBA010000002.1, on the reverse strand, counting down.
ACGGGGAATATGATACCGTCAATGACTGCGGCGGCGGCCTGCTGATTCCCGCGTTTTACAACACGCACTGCCACGCCGCAATGACGCTGTTCCGTGGCTACGGCGACGAGCTGCCGCTCGACCATTGGCTCAACGAACGCATTTTCCCGGCAGAGGAAAGACTGACGCCCGAGGCTACCTACTGGGCATCGTTGCTTGCCTGCGCCGAGATGCTGCGCGGCGGCACGGTTTCGTTTTCCGATATGTACATGTTTGAGGACGAGACGGCGCGCGCGGTCGCCGAGTGTGGAATGAAGGCAAATCTTGCGCGCGGCATTGTGTCGTTCGACGACAGCGCCGATTTCGCTACGGACAGCCGTCTGAACGAGGCCATGGAGCTGTACCGTACCTACAACGGAGCGGAGGACGGCCGCATAAGAATCGAACTGTCGCTGCACGCCGAATATACCAACGTGCCGGGCTTTGCGGCCTACGTTGCGGGCAAGTGCCGTGACGAGGGGATCGCGCTCCAGATTCACCTTTCCGAGACGAACGGCGAGCACGAGCGCTGCATTGCCAAATACGGCTACACTCCGACCGAGTTCTTCCTGCGCGCGGGCGCGTTCGACACCCGCGTGACGGCGGCGCACTGCGTCTGGGTGAGCGACAGAGACATAGAGATACTGGCAGACAAGGGCGTTTTCGTATCGCACAACCCGGCGAGCAACATGAAGCTGGGAAGCGGCATCATGCCGTATGCTAAAATGCGGCGCTCCGGCGTGCGTCTCTGCCTCGGCACTGACGGCGCTGCATCCAACAACGCGCAGAGCATACTTCGCGAAATGCAGCTCGCTGCGCTTATACATAAGGGAAATTGCTGTGACCCCGAGCTTGCGCCGGCGTCCGAGCTGCTCTGTATGGCGACGCGCACCGGCGCGCTGGCGCAGGGCCGCGATGACTGCGGACTTATTGAGTCCGGGGCGCGCGCAGACGCGGCGCTCATCGACTGCGGGGCCGTCAACATGCAGCCTGCACGCGACCTGTTTTCGGGTCTTGTTTACAACGCAGACGTTTCCAACGTCAGAATGACTATGTGCGACGGACGCATATTGTACGAGAACGGCGAGTATAAATCTATTGATATGGAGCGTGTTATCTTCAATTTCCGCCGCGCGGTCGACACTGTGCTTGGCTGAGGACGCCGACGCGCTCACGGTATATAAAAGCTATGGCTTCACCACGTAATTCCGATGGGGCAATTGCGCGGTGATGCCGTATTCCGGAGGCCATATGCCAGAGCGCACGTTTGCCGCAGAGGGCTCTGCGGGGACGATAAAAAAACTGTTCTCGGGTACGGCGGTGCTCACGCTGTCCGCCATACTCACAAAACTCACGGGGCTGCTGTACAAGGTGCCGCTTATCGCACTTGTCGGTACCGAGGGAATGGCCTACTTTCTGGCTGCAAATCATATATACGTTTTGCTGTTCGTCATCTCGACGGCGGGACTGCCCGTGGCGGTAGCCGTGACGGTGTCGGGAGCTATCGCGCGCGGTGAGTACGACACCGTACGCAAGACCTACCGCACGGCGTTCGCGCTGTTCGGCTCGGTCGGGCTCGGCGCGACGGCGCTGATGACGTCGGGCGCGGGAATTATCTCCCGCGCCGTCGGAATACCGCAGGCGTGGCTGTGTATCGTCGCAATATCGCCGGCGGTGGCGCTGTCCTGCGTGGCGGGGGCGCTGCGCGGCTACTTCCAGGGACATCAGATAATGCTGCATACGGCGGTCTCGCAGATGCTGGAGGCGGGCGGCAAGCTGTGCTTTGGACTGGCTGGCGCGTATGTCACGCGCGCCGCAGGGCTTGGCACCGAGGCGGTCGCAGCCGGGGCGATTGCCGGGATAACGCTCGGTGTCGGATTGTCTGCGGTCTACCTCGCCGTGGTCAAGGGCGCGTTTGACCGTAAACGCTACGGCGCGGTATGCCCTCGAGAACGACAGACAAGGACTCCGCCGGTGCTTGGCCGGCTGATGCGGCTGGCGCTGCCGGTCACGCTGAGCTCGGCTGTTATCAGCCTCGGCGGCGTAATCGACACGGCGCTGATACCCAAAAGCCTTATTGCGTCAGGCTTTTCGCAGAGTCTGGCGTACACGCTGTTCAGTTGCTACGGCAATATGGCCATTCCGCTGTTCAGCCTGACGCCGGCGCTCATATCGCCGATCGCGATGACGCTGGTGCCACTGGTGTCGTCGGCGCGCGGGCGCGGCGACGCGGACGGTGAGAGCGAGGCGATTTCAACCGCACTCCGTCTGACGCTCCTTTTGGCGCTTCCGGCGTCGCTGGGACTCGCGATGTTCGCGCGGCCTGTGCTGTGCCTCATATTCGCGTCGGATACATCGGCGGCGAGCACGGCGGCGCCGCTGCTCTCACTACTGGCGCTCTCGGTCGTTCCTGCCTGCCTTATTACGACGACAAACGCCGTTCTCCAGGCCAAAGGCAGAGCCGCGGGCACAATAGTGTCCATGCTGTGCGGAACCGCGGTCAAGCTCGTGAGTGAATATTTACTTCTGCGCCGTCCAGAGATAAACATCGCAGGCGCGCCGCTGAGCACGCTTTTGTGCGACGTCACTGTCGTTGCGGTCAACGTTTTTCTGCTGACCTCAAATTCGCCCGCGCGGCGCGGGCTTTGGCGACCGGTGACACTTACAGCGCTGTGCGCGGTCGCGTCGGTGGGCGCGGCAGGGGCGGTGTGGTATTTTACGCCGCTCGGCGGGGCGTCGGTCTCGTCTGTTATACCGGCGGTCGCTATTGCCGCCGCAATTTACGTCGCCACGACCGCGCTTTGCGGCGTGCTTGGCGTTGGGGAACTATTAAATAAAGGAAGAAATAAAAATGGACAATCAGGCGAAAAAGGATTATCTGGTCAGCCGTGAGCACTTTACGGTCGACGATCTCAATATGATAGTCGGCATACTCCGCGCGCCAGGCGGCTGCCCGTGGGACATCGAGCAGACGCACAAGAGCATACGTCAGGGCTTCATCGAGGAGACGTACGAGGTCATCGAGGCCATTGATAATGACGACCCGCGTCTTATGTGCGAGGAACTTGGTGATGTCATGCTTCAGGTGGTGTTTCATTCGGACATTGAGCGCGAGAGCGGACGCTTTACCTTTGATGACGTAATCGATGGCATCTGCCGCAAGCTGATACACCGTCACCCGCATGTGTTCGGTGAGGTAAAGGCTGACACGGTGGACGTCGTGCTTACCAATTGGGATAAAATCAAAAACGACGAGAAGTCGCGCCGCACTGTGACGCAGCGGCTCGAGTCCATTCCGTCGGTGCTTCCCGCGCTCATCCGTGCCGAGAAGGTAGGGCGCAAGGCGGCGTGCTTTGATTTCCCGGACGCCGAGTCGGCCATGGTCAAGCTGCGCGAGGAGATCGGCGAGGTCGAGGAGGCCATGCGCGGCGGCTCGCACGAGGCCATCGAAGAGGAGCTCGGCGATCTGCTGCTGACCGTCACCACGGTAGCGCGCAAGCTGAACGTCGAGTCTGAGGAAGCGCTCACGCACGCGACGGACAAATTTATCCGACGTTTTTCGCGCGTCGAGGCCGAAGTCATAGCGCAGGGAAGAGATATAAATGACATAAACATGCAACAGCTCGATGAGATTTGGGAGAAAATTAAGCATAATTGATAAAAAAATTATAAAAGCTATTGCATTATCAGTTAGATAATGATATAATGTCTGTAACTAAAATAAATCCGAGAGGTGAAAAACATGAACAAAGCTCAGTTTATCAACGCAGTAGCTGCCGCGAGCGAACTCAAGAAAAAGGACGCCATAGCCGCTTATGACGTCATCGTAGAGGTCATTACAAAGGCGCTG
>CAVIBA010000002.1:1897-21206 GCA_963640785.1 Bulleidia sp. | reverse complement strand
CCCCAGAACCGGCGAGATCGTCACTATTCCTGCGAGCAAATATCCCGCCTTCACTGCAAGCAAGGCTCTCAAGCAGAAGTTCAACTGATTTATGCGTCTTGACAAATTCCTAAAGGTATCCAGAATAATCAAACGCCGTACGGTTGCGAACGACGCCTGTGACACTGAACATGTCAGCGTCAACGGCAAGCGAGCAAAGGCGTCATATGACGTCAGGGAGAATGACGTCATCGAGATCACCTTCGGCCAGCGAACGCTCAAGGTTCGCGTCCTTAACGTCAGGGATTACACCCCGAAGGCAGACGCCGCTTCACTTTACGAGGTGATTGAATAATCGAGACAGCTTCCGCATATGTTGTAGCAATGAGTCATATGCGGAGGTTTGTTTATGAACAACGAGAAATCCAAAACACCGGCTCCGGAGCACCAGCTGCACATGAACGCCCGGTCACATGCCGATATTACGGGTGTGCAGCAGGTGGTCAGCTTCGACGAGAACAGTGTTCAGCTTATAACGGAATGCGGAGAGCTGACGCTGGAGGGCAGCGACCTCAAGGTCGGTACGCTTGACACACAGCGCGGTGTGGTCTCGGTTGACGGACGTGTGAACGGCCTGTATTATGCCGATAATGCGCCGCGCCGTCGACGCGGTCTCTTCGGAAGGAGCCGTGACTGATGCGCCTTGACCCGTGGGCGCTGGCACGCATGACGTGGCTCGCGGTGCTGTTCGGAGTGGGGCTCAGCCTGTCTCTTGAGGTGCTACGCTTTGTCTGGGGTCTGTTCGGCACAGAGGAAGGTTGCGCTGCACCCGGGAAGAACGGTTCAAAGTCCGGCATCGGCGGCATTGTGGCGCTGTTTTTCCGCGATGTGCTGTTCTTTGTGGTGGCAGGAGTCGCGTTTTCTGTGTTCGTGTATTGCACCAATGACGGCCGCGTGCGCTTTACGGCGGTGGCCGGGGTGCTCTTGGGCTTCTTCGTCGGGTATGCGACGGTGGGACGGCTTGTCAGGAGTGTGAGCGACGCGGTGTGCTGCGTGTTGCACGGCGTGGCGGGTGTGATTGTCTTTCCGGTGCGGTGGCTGTTTCGCCGCGTACGGAGAGTGTTGATAAAATTAAAAGAAAACAATAAAAATAAAGCCGCCGGAGATGGCGGCAGTGAAGGGAGCGATAAGCGTGTCAGAACAAGCAAAAACGTCCGCGACGCGGATGGTCAAGGTAAACAGAATAGCCGTATGGTGCTCTATCGCGGCCGTGGCACTGCTTGCACTGGCGGTGTTTGTGGGCAGCATAATGGAGTACAACAGCCTGCAAAAGGAGAAGCAGAGTCTGGAGCGCGACATCGAAAGGGTAAATCAAAGCATCGACCGGTACCAGCACGACATAGCCGCGCCGATGGATGACGAATACATAGAGAGCGTCGCCAAAGACAAGCTTGGGCTGATAAACCCAGACGAGCAGATTGTCCACAGTGATAAATGATAAATAATCCGCAGCAATGTGGCTGCAGAAAAAGACGCACGGCGAGGGTCGTGCGTCTTTTTCTGTGCTTGCTTGTTGGCCGCGCTTATTTGTTGACTCTGCTTATGGGTGCTTGGCTCACCTCGCAGCGGCAGTTTCATTTGAGTTGCGCGCCGTTGTCGAGCTTTTTCTCGAAGCGCAACAGTATGTCGCGCACCTCGGTCAGCATGTCGGCCTGTACCGAGACGTTGTCGATAAAATCGCGGCGGATTTTTTCCTGGCGCGCCTGCTCGGTGGCCGCTGCGGCGTCGGCCTCGGCTTTTTTCTTTTGGGCGAGCTCCTGCGCGCGCTTCTCGGCGTCGGCCTTCTCGCGATTGCGGAAGGCTTCCTTGAGCTTCATATATACCTTGAGCGCGACGAACATGGTCAGCGCTATAACGAGAAAGTCGATAGTGCTCTGAAGAAACGTTCCGTACGTCACGGCGACCTCGGCGACGGCTGCGATACCGGCCTCCTCGTCTGCCTCGATGGCGGGCTTCAGCACCCACTTGAGCGAGGCAAGGTCGCCTGTCGGGATGAGCATGCTTGTCAGCGGCGTTATTATGCAGGACACCAGACTGCTCACTATTTTATTGAAGGCAGTACCTATCACAACTGCTATGGCAAGGTCGACTATATTGCCCTTGACCGCAAATTTTTTAAAGTCCGTCCAAAACTCACGGGACTTTTTTTCAACGTCCTCGCCGAGTTCCTTCGTCGCGTCAAGCACGCCGTCTATTTTCTTTTTGTTCTTTTTCATATGTCCATCTCCTGTTTTTTGCATTTTCTAAATAATACCACAACGCGGCGCTGTTGTCAACCCCGAAGGCTGTACAAAATTCCCCCCGGCTGTACCGGGGGAAGGGAACGTATTCTGCTAATGATGCCTTAAGTTCTGATGCCATCCTCCGAGTATTCGCTATCGGCGACAGTCTCCGGGGCCGGATCGTGTCCGTGCTTCTTCATGAATACTACGAACAGTACGATTGCCGTGATGCAGCAGATTATGTCAGCCGCGGGAGTCGCGCAGACGATGCCGTAGACGGGCTTTATTGTATTGAATATGAACATCAGCGGTATGTCTAGGATGCCCTTACGGAGCAGGGCGAGGATGAGGGACTTTGTCATGTGTCCCGTTGCCTGGAAGAAGGATATGACGGTGTACGCCCATGCCGAGAACGGCGCGCCTACGCACATTATTTTGAGGAATATCGAGCCGAAGTTGTGCGACTCCGCGCCCTCCTTTATGAACAGATCAATAAGCTCGCCCGAGAAGAAGAAGGACACCGCCGTGCATATCACCGAGATTGTGATGGACATTGCCGCCGACAGATAAACCGTGTGGCGCATACGCTTACGGTTGCCGGAGGCAAAATTGTAGCCGATGAGCGGCAGCACGCCCTGAGCCATGCCGCGAACAATGCAGTGAGCCAGCATGTTGACCTTCTTTGCGACCCCGATGCCGGCCTGCGCGGCAGTACCGAAGGCGCTCATGAGGTTGTCAAGCACGGCGTAGGATATGTTCTCGCACAGCGTCATAAGGCAGGCGGGGATGCCGATGCTTATGACGTCCGTCGGAATTTTGTTTTTGAACATATCGCGCGCGGGCTTGGGCGAGAGAACCATTTCCTTGCGCTTTATAAAAATGAAGACGATGAAGTAGATAAGCGCGCCGCAGTTGGAGAGCATGGTCGCGAGCGCGGCACCGAGTATCTCCTGACCGGGTTCGAGAATGACAAACATGAGCAGCGGGTCAAGCACTATGTTGAGCACGCCGCCGATTATGATGCCGAGGCTCGCCTGCATGGAACGTCCCTCAGCGCGGATGAGGTGTGAGAGCAGCGTGTTGAGCGCGGTGACAACGCCGCCGCCGACTACGACCACCAGCATGTACTGGCAGGAGTAGCTGTGGACGTCCTCGGCTGCGCCGCCGAGCAGGTTGACAAAGCCGTCCATGAACACAAACACGCCCAGCGAGTAGAGCAGCGACACAGCTATGCAGCCCCAGATTGCAAAGGCGGAGGCGTGCTTGGCCTGGTCGCGCTTTTGAGCGCCCAGCAGACGCGATATAACGCTCGCACCGCCGACGCCGAACAGATTGGATATTGCCGAGAGAAACATGAACGCAGGCATACAGACTGTCACTGCCGTTATCATAGCGTCGCTCTTGGTGAGGCCGACGAAAAATGTGTCGGCCATGTTGTAAATTACGAGTATGATCTGACCCATTACTGAAGGAAGTGCGAGGCTTATGATTGCCTTCATCACCGGGCTTTCCTCAAACAGATACTTTTCTTTTTCGCGAGATCTCATTTTGCGTTGTAATCCTCCTGTGTGCCCGCATTTGTCGGGCTGTTGTAATAATTTTGAATGGTTTGGACGATGGGCATCATGTCCTCGTCCGGACGATAGAGCAGACGCACCGTGCGGCTCATGCTGATGCCCTCAAGGTTTGCGACAGCGATGTCGCCGCGCTGCACGTAGCCGCGGCAGGCGTTGTTGGACAGCACCGACAGTCCGTACCCGCAGTTGACAAGTCTTATGATGGTGTCGATGCCCTCAACCTCCATGATGACGTGCATTTTGTCCGCCGGTATCCCGGCGCTCCGCAGACTGGACTCGAAAAGTACGCGCGTGCCGGACTTTTGAGGCTTCATTATCAGCTTCTGCAACATCAGCTGGCGCACCGTGATTATTCCGTCATGTGCGAACTGGCTTTCCGGCGAGACGGCGACGGTGAGGTGGTCGGTGTCGATTATCACGCTGCCGAAGCCCTCGGTATCGCATTGACCCTCGATGACGGCGATGTCTATCTCGTAGTTGCCAAGCATCCGGCATAGCTCCTCGGACGTGCCCGAGGTGATCTTGATTTGGGAAGGAATATCGGTGCCGGGGCGCGCCCGGAGCATACCGGTCAGCGCGTAGTTTTCGGCGCTGGGAGTGACTCCTATGCACAGCCGGTCAATGTGACGGCGCGACATGTTGATGCCGTCCGACATGCGGCGGCATACCGCGCGTATCTTCTGGACGCTGTCCACGACGAGTCGGCACTCCGCGGTCGGCTCCAGCCGGTTTTTCTTCCTTACGAATAATGTAGTTCCGAGCTCACGTTCGACGGAGTGCACCTGCTGTGACACCGCCGACGGTGTCAGCGCGAGGTCGCGCGCCGCGAGCGTGTAGCTCCCGAACCGGTAGACCACGAGCAGGGAATCGTAACGCTGGTCGTACCGTATGTCCTCAAGCATTTTTGTCCTCCGGGGGATATTTTGTGCCCGGAGCGGGCTTCGTGCTGCGGGGCTTTGGCGGGCTTTCCGACGCCGGGAGGTCTGGGTGAAGAATGATTATGTCGTCCCTGCAATCGTAATCATCTGTGTAGGCTCTGTTGCCGGTGTAAAAGCCTAACGCGCTCTGCATCGCAAAATTGCCGGTGTGCAGCAGCAGCTTAATGTCTTCATCCATTTTTTCTTACGTTTCCTTTGCACAGAAAAGCTCCTTTCCGATATTTTTGCGGCACTGCGGATAATTCACTTGACAACTCCCGCGCTTCCGTTTATAATTGTACTCAGCAACGTGATAATGTCAAATTATAAATAAATCTATATGTATAAAATAATTTTATATAGGAGCGCTTATGATAGATAACAAGGTCTACACACTGCTCAAGGTCAACGAGTGTGGCAGCTTCGTTGCCGCGGCGAAGCAGCTGAACATAACCCAGCCGGCAGTAAGTCAGCACATAAAGGCGCTTGAGGATGAGCTCGGCATCACCATCTTTGAGCGCGGAAAAGGTAAGCTGGTATTGACAAAACAGGGCGATGAGGTTATAAAATGCGCCAAGAAACTGGTGGGCATATACACCAGCCTCCAAAAGGAAATAAGCGACGGAACCAGCCTCACAACGCACCTCACAATAGGCGTCACACACACGGCGGAGAGCAACCCGATAGCCGAAGCGCTTGCCAATTATTGTTCAAAAAACCCCCGCTCCAACATTAAAATGATTACAGATACTATAAGCAATCTTTATATGATGCTGAAAACGTATGAGATAGATCTTGCAATTGTTGAGGGGCGCAGTCACGATCCCGGCATACGCTACCTGCTCATGGACACCGACTATCTCGTGCTTGCTGTCTCGCCGGATCATCCGTTTGCGAAAAAAAGCATGGTCACGCTCAACGAGCTCAAAAAGGAGAGCATGATACTGCGCCTGCCCAACTCCGGCACGCGAAATCTGTTCGTCGCTCACCTTGAGAGCAACAATATGAGCATAAACGACTTCAACGTCATACTCGAGGTTGACAACATCGCAACGATAAAGGACCTTATCCGCCGCGACTTCGGCGTGTCGATTCTGGCGCGCAGCGTCTGCCTCGACGAGCTCAAAAAGGGCAAAATTGTCACGCTGCCGGTTGAGAACCTCAGCATGATGCGCGAGATAAACATCGCCTATCCGGCAAATTTCACGCAGTTTGACCTTCTGCGAGACATCGTGCGCAGCTACAACGAGACACTGAAGCTGTATAAATGAGCGTAAATATGCACCTAAACCGCAAGTTTATGCTTGCAAAAGCGAACTGGTTGTGATACAATAATGTGTATCATATCACCTTAGCAAGGAGACTTTAATAATGCCGCCCAAACCTAAATACACAAGAGAACAAATACTTAAGGCCGCGCTCGAGCTTGTCCGCGAGAAGGGAGCCGATGCCGTGACCTCCCGCGCGCTCGGCGAGCGGCTTGGATGCTCGGTCTGTCCGATATTCACTGTGTTCGGAGACATGGAGGAGCTAAATGCGGCGCTGCGCGCCGAGGCGTGGAAGTGCTTTTACAGCTACATGCGTGTCGCCGAGAACTTCACCCCCGCCTATAAAAAACGCGGTATGCAGTGGGTGAAGTTTGCAAAGAACGAGCCGCGGCTGTTTATGCTGCTGTTCATGCGTGAAGAGAGTCAGACCGAGAACCTCGACGCGCTGCTTGACTCGATTCCGTTCGGCAAGCAGAAGGCTATTGACATAATCATGCGCGACTACAAAGCCACGCGTGAGCAGGCCGAGCACCTGTTCAGCCAGATGTGGACGTATACCTACGGCCTGTGTGCGCTGTGCGCCTCGAAAGTGTGCTTGTTTACCGAGGAGGAGATAGCCTGGAGGCTCGGCGAGGTGTTCACGGGAATGGTGTACATCCTTCAGTCGGGCAAGAGCGACTGGGCGTCAGTGATTCCGGCGCAGCGTGGCAGCGAGGAAAGCGAAGCTATTCAGAGCCAGCATCCGAGCCTTGGAAATAAGGGCTGAAAGCCGATTTTACCCCTTAAGCCATCACTGCGCAACGCCAAAGTGGCGCGGCGAAGCCTCAAAAATGCAAACGCAACTGCCGGTTGACACATTTTACAGCCGACTTTATTGTCTGCAACCGCCGATAGGTGTAGTATAATGCCCATCAGGCGGCGTGACCAACTGAAGCGCCACCGTTGCGCAATACTCGAATGACGCGGCGGAGCCTGAAATTTATTATCTGTCGCCGTAAAACGGCCGGAGGATTTTTATGATATTGGCAGACAAAATTACGCTTCTTCGAAAGAAGGCCGGGTGGTCGCAGGAGGAGCTTGCGGAGCAGCTGGGCGTCAGCCGCCAGTCTGTGTCCAAGTGGGAGGGCGCGCAGTCGATTCCCGACATGGACAAGATACTTCAGATGAGCCGCATATTCGGCGTCACAACGGACTACCTTCTGAAGGATGAGCTTGAGGAAACGCCGTGGCCGGTTTCCGATGAGGACGATTCGGGACTTCGTCGCGTCACCATGGATATGGCGTGGGATTACATCGAGTGCTCCCGAAAAAATGCGCCTCGCATGGCGATAGCGACTTTTCTCTGTATTCTGTCGCCGATAACGCTGATTCTGCTCGCAGGTGTGAGCGGAATGGCGGGCTCGGGATTCAGTGAGAACGCCGCGGCCGGTATCGGGGTCGGCGTACTGCTTGGGCTTGCGGTGATTGCGGTCGCTATGTTCATAAGCTGTGGTGCGCGTATGCGCGACTTTGAGTTTCTTGAAAAAGAGCCGTTGGAGACCGAATACGGCGTCGACGGCATGGTAAAGGAGCGCAAAGCCGCATTTGCCGATACATATACGAGGCTCAACATCATCGGCACGGTTGCTTGCATTCTTTCGGTTATCCCGCTGATAGTCGTTAGCTGTATCGGCACGTCGGACATTGTGCTCATCGGTTGCACGGGGCTGCTTATGTTTGTTATAGGCCTCGGCTGTATTGCGTTTGTTTATGGCGGCGTGCGCATGGGAGCCTTTAACCGCCTGCTTGAGGAGGGTGACTATACGCGCCGCAACAAGGAAAAGAGCAGCATCAAGAGCGCGTGCAGCCTCGTTTACTGGCTTGTGGTGACGGCGGCCTACCTCTTTATGATACTGACCCTGTGGGGGCAGAGCCATATGCCGAACAGCTGGATAATATGGGTTATCGCCGGCGTGCTTTACGGTGCGTTTATGGCGATAGTCGGTGTTATTGAGCACTCGAACAAACATTGATATGAGTGATATTTCATTGTATTTTCTTTAGCGCGGCGAGGGCGAGCCGTTGATATTGCTCCACGGAAACGGGGAGTCGCACGACTATTTCTCGGCGCAGATTGAATATTTTTCACGATTTTTTACCGTAATAGCGCCTGATACGCGCGGACACGGACAGTCTCCGCGCGGTACGGCGCCGTTCACGATACGTCAGTTTGCAGATGATTTGCATGACTTTATGGAGGAGCGGGGAATAGCGCGTGCGCATATCCTCGGATTTTCCGACGGCGGCAACATCGCGCTTTGCTTCGCGCTGAAGTACCCGGATATGGTCGGGCGGCTGGTGCTAAACGGAGCCAACCTTGTGCCGTCGGGCGTCAAGGCGAGCGTGCAGCTGCCGATTGAGATTGGTTATCGTTTAGCCCGGCTGTTTGCAAGACACAGCGCCGGGGCGCGAGCCAATGCCGAAGTACTCGGACTTATGGTGAACGACCCGAACATCGACGCCGCCGAGCTTTCGCACATAACCGCGCCGACGCTGGTTATCGTCGGTGATCACGACATGATAAAACCGGCGCATTCAAAGCTCATCGCCGACTCGATTCCGGGCGCACGGTTGTGCGTCTTGCATGGCGACCATTTTGTGGCCGCGCGGAATCCGAAGGAGTTCAACCGAGAGGTCAGGCGTTTCTTCGGATGTACTGCGGACGAATAAACGATGAATAAATTTTTGTAGAACACGGTTATGGATGATATATTGGAAACCGAACGCCTGACGCTGTGCCCGTGGGTAGAGTCCGACGCCGAGGAGACCAACACGTTGGCGTGCGACTCCGACGTGGGTCCTGTGGCGGGGGTGGAACCCTCACCGCGACGTCGACGACAGCCGCGCCGTGATACGCGACGTGCTGTCAAAGCCGTGAACATACGCAATGATTTTGCGGCAGACCGACAAAGATGGTCGGGAGCTTCGGCGTGTTTGACACTGCTGCCGAGTGCGCCGGGCCCGGGGAGCCGGAGTTAGGCTTTTGGGTGGCTTCGAATATCATCATACCGGGTACGACGTGTTCTGGGAGATAACAAATGAACGCAAAAACGTGATTTACAACTGCATCACGCGCGAAAAGTGGCAGACCATGCGCTCACAAAACGCAATCAAATTTAAGGAGAATACAATGGATATTAAGCAGATTTTATCAAAATGTGACCACACATTGCTCTCGCAGACCGCTACATTGGAGCAGATACGCGCCATATGTGACGACGGAACAAAGTACGGCACTGCGTCCGTTTGCATACCGCCCTGCTACGTGGCGCAGGCGCATGAGTACGTCGGCGGCCGGGTGAAGATATGCACAGTCATAGGCTTCCCTAACGGCTACAATACGACCGAGGTCAAGGTGTTCGAGACCCAGCAGGCCATAGCCGACGGTGCGGACGAGATAGACATGGTCATAAACATAGGCGCTCTGCGCGACGGACGCGACGACTACGTGCTTGACGAAATCCGCCGTATCAAGGCGGCCTGCGGTGAGCATGTGCTCAAGGTCATCATCGAGACCTGCCTTTTGAATGAGGACGAAAAGCTGCGCATGTGCCGTATAGTCACGGAGTCCGGAGCGGACTACATCAAGACCTCCACCGGCTTCTCAACCGGTGGCGCGACGCGCGAGGATGTCGCTCTGATGGTGGCGAACGTAGGCGAGGGTGTCAAGGTCAAGGCGGCGGGGGGCATTGCAGATCTTAACGACGCGGAGGATTTCATCCGCCTCGGCGCGTCGCGCCTCGGCACCAGCCGCGTGGTTAAAGCGGTCAAGGCATTGCAGTGACCTGCGCGCAGGCGAACGCGCCGCATACGCCGTTCGCGCAGTGCGGACTGATCGGACAAATAATCGCCGAGAGGGGAGCTCCTGCCTATGTCGGCGATTTATATGACATTTCGGCCGCGCCCATGGGCGCGGCCGAAGTTTTATACGCGCCCACGGGCGCGTTTTTTGATTTGTGATGTTGTTGCGCGCGATTGGCAATAAATAACTGCAAAAAAAGTTCAAAAAAATTTACAAACCCCTTGCAATGGAGAACGATATGATATATAATAATATAAAAGTGGTGCAAAGTGGGGCAAAGTGCACTTGAAATTACGGAAAGGCGGTGTGAGAGATGCTCGGCGGTGAATTTAAGCACGTCGTTGACGCTAAAAACCGAATATTCATCCCCGCCGCATTTCGTGCGGAGCTTGGCTGCACCTTTGTGGTGACGCGAAGCCTGCGCGGCAACTTCCTTTGCTTCTATTCGCGCGCCTCGTGGGACGCTTATGTGGCGCCGCTCAAGGCCGCGCCACGCAGTACCTCGGAGGACATTCTGCGCTTCCTTTACCGCACCGCTGCCGAGGTGACCCCGGACGCGCAGGGGAGAATTCTTCTGCCGCAGGTTCTGGTCGACTATGCCGGAATATCCAAGCAGGCGTACATCGTCGGCGTCGGCGACTACGGCGAGATATGGTCGGAGTCGGCTTACCTTGAGAAAACGAGCGAGGAAGACGTCCTTGACATGCGTCGGAAGCTCGAGAAGCTGGGGTTGTGAGTATGGAACATATTGAATTTTCGCATAAGCCGGTCATGTTCGACGAGTGTATGCGGGCGCTGAACATAAAGCCGGACGGAATATACGTCGACGGCACTGCCGGCGGCGGGGGACATTCGAGCGGCATTGCGTCACGCCTGACGACAGGGCGGCTCATCGCCATCGATCAAGATGCCGCCGCAATACGGGCAGCGGGTGAGCGGCTTGCCGTGTACGGTGACCGCGTGACGCTTGTCCGGGACAACTTCCGCAACGTGTCATGCGTGCTTGACTCGCTCGGAATAGATCACATAGACGGAATTTTACTCGATTTAGGTGTATCGTCTTATCAGCTTGATACCGCAGAACGCGGCTTTTCCTACAACGCGGACGCCCCCCTTGATATGAAGATGGATCAGCGCCGCGCGCTCAGCGCCTACAACGTTGTAAACGAATACAGCGCCGACAGACTCCGTAAGATACTGTATGATTACGGTGAGGAGCGCTTCGCGCCGCGCATCGCCGCGGCGATAGTCGCGCAGCGGCAGAAAGCGCCCATCGAGACGACGGGGCAGCTGGTCGACATTATCAAGGGGGCGATACCTGCGTCGGTTCGCGAGGGCGGACACCACCCGGCAAAGCGCAGCTTTCAGGCCATCCGTATCGAGGTGAACGGCGAACTTGACGTCATAGAACCGGCGCTCCGTGCCGCAGTCGCAAGACTCAATCGCGGCGGCCGTGCCGCGGTAATCACGTTCCACTCGCTTGAGGACAGGATCGTCAAGCAGACGTTTGCATCGCTGGCCTCGGGGTGCACCTGCCCGAAGGATTTTCCGGTGTGCGTGTGCGGCAAAAAGCCGGTCGTGAAGAACGTGAGTGGCAAACCGATACAGCCCGGCGAGACTGAGCTCGCCGAAAATCCGCGCTCCCGCAGTGCGAAACTGAGAGTGGCGGAAAAATTATGATTTGGGAGGGCATAGGTCATGGACAGTCCGAAAAGCTATCAGGGCACGCCTTATCTGTGCCGTCATACATATTACATCGAACTGAATGAAAAGCGCAGACGCGAGCGGCAGATAAAAAAGTCCGCCGAGCGTGCAAAAACCAAGACGACTGCCGTGGCTTCCGCTAAAACCGCGCCAACCTCCACGACGTGCGCGCAAGCTAATGCGACGTCTGAGCAAACCCCATGGTACGCCGGTATACGCGCTCGCCTGCGGGACAACGAGCGCATTGATGCGGCAATCAACCGCGCGGTGGCGTGGCTTGAGATAGACGACAAGGCCTGCCGCGTCGAGCGCAAGGCTAAGCGCCTGCCGATTGGCGTCATGGCGGCCATGCTGTGCCTTGCGATGTCGCTGATGCTGATAGTCGCGGGCGCGGTTATATCGTCAAAGGCCAATATGGAGCTGTATGACGCGGAGAATCGTCTCGCGTCGCTAAAGTCGACCGAGGCTGAGCTTTCGCGCCGCCTGGAGCTTAAGAATGATCTCCGATATATTGAAGAGGAGGCGCGCGGACGGCTTGGAATGATAGACCGCGAGCATGCATCCGTCCTTACCGTTGACGACAAGAGGGAGGATAAAGTCGAAATTTATCGCCCGAGCGGCGGACGTACCGCAATATCGGCGCTGCTCAACGCACTCGGATTTTTCGGCGAATAAACCTCACATCTGCGGAATATGTATGTATACAGCTAACGTTATTACTGAATAGTGAGCACGTCCCGCACCGGCGGGGCAGGGAGGTTATCTTGACACCCAATTCCATATCCACCGGGGCGGTTCGCCGTTCCACAATACTCGGGATTCTGGTTGCGCTGCTGCTGGTAATATTGCTGGTTCGCATATTGCTTATACAGACGGTGGATTTTGACAGGTATCAGAGCAAGGTGCTGGATCAGCTCACCACCGAATCCGTCATAAATGCAGACCGCGGAAACATCACAGACTCGAACGGCGTCCTTTTGGCCACCAACATCACGACATATCGCATTTTCATTTCACCAAAGGGAATAGCGGCGTTTGATAAGCAGGAGGGGCTCGAGTCGGGCACTACCGCCGCGAGCATTGCGCGAGGCCTTTCAGAGATACTCGGAAAAGAGTACGGCGTTGAGTACGACGACGTGATAAAGCACGCCGGTTACACGCGCTACCTCGACCGAACCATCGCCCGTAACGTCGACGAGGACACCACCGAGAAGGTGCGCCGCTTTATTGAACAGAACAAATACAACGATCAGATATACGCCGAGGCCACGAGCACTCGTTACTACCCGCAGGGCAGTCTCGCGGCGCAGGTCATCGGGTTCACGAGCAGTGACGGCACGGGGCTTTACGGTCTTGAGTTTCAGTACAACGAACAGCTCGCCGGAATTGCCGGAAAATACATAACCGCCCGCGACTCCAACGGGAAAGAGCTTCCTTACGAGTACGAAAGCTACGTCGCGGCGCAGAACGGCTACAACGTTACGACAACGCTCAACAGCTACGTCCAATCGGTGCTTGAAAAACAGCTTCAGACGACGCTCACCGAGTCCGGCGCGCAGAACCGCGTGTGCGGAATCGTCATGAACGTCAAGACGGGGGCGATACTTGCGATGGGCGTCGCGCCGTCCTTCGACCTCAACTCGCCGTGGACGCTAAACACGCAGTCGCTTGAAAAACTCAACGCCTCGGGCTACGCCGAGGACAGCGATGAGTACACTGCGCTCAAACGCGAGCTGCTGCTCGAAACGTGGTCGAACAAGGCCATAACTGAGATTTACATGCCCGGTTCCACCTTCAAGATTATAACGGTCTCGATGGCGCTTGAAGAAAAGCTGGTCAATATGACAGAGCGCTTCTTCTGCTCCGGTGCATATTCCGTCGCCGGGCGCACGATACACTGTCACAAAACGACCGGACACGGCAGTCTTGACCTTGCGGGCGGACTTCAGCAGTCCTGCAACCCGGTCATGATGATGCTCGGCGGGCGAATCGGGACGCAGCGTTTTTACAATTATGTCAAGCAGTACGGCTACCTCGAGAAGACGGGGATCGACCTCCCCGGCGAGGGAACAAGTATATTTTATAAAGAGGACAGCTTCCGCGAGATAGATCTTGCGGTGTCGTCCTTCGGTCAGAACTTCAAGATTTCTCCCATTCAGCACATAACTGCTATCGCGGCGGTGGCCAACGGCGGAAATCTGGTCGAGCCCTACCTTGTTGAAAAAATTTCCGATGAGAGCGGCAAGACCGTGTACGAGCACGGCACCGTCGTGCGGCGTCAGGTCGTGAACTCTGAGATATGCCGGACGTTGTCCGATATACTCGAGAAGGGCGTTTCCGGGAACGGCGGCGCGAAGAACGCTTACGTGGCCGGTTATCGCGTGGCCGCCAAGACGGGTACCTCCGAGAAGATAGGCGACGACAAGAACAAGCGTATCGGCTCCTGCGTGGCGTACGCGCCCGCGGACGATCCGAAGTACGCCGTCATAATCATTGTCGACGAGCCGACCATCGGCTCGCTCTACGGAAGCACTGTGGCTGCGCCCTATGTCGGGCGTGTCATGGAGGAGATACTGCCCTATCTTGGCGTAGAGGCGGTGTACACCGATGAGGAGCTCAAGAATATGGCTGTCAGCGTCCCCAATCTGTGCTACTGGAGCACGGCGCTGGCGCGCAAGTATGCCGAGAGCCTGGACCTCGACGTCGAAATCCGCGGTGACGGCGACTACATTCTGCGTCAGTCTCCGGCGGCGGGCTCCAAGGTCGAGCAGAACAACGGCAAGATAATTCTTTACACAACCAAAGATGCCCTGCAGAAGACAATCAGCGTTCCGAACGTGGTCGGTCGTACCGCCGCGGCGGCGAACAGCATGATAATCAACGCGGGACTGAATATAAAGATAGAAGGAACCCGAAACTATCTCAGCGGAACCGGTGCAGTGGTCGTATCGCAGTCGCCGGCAGCCGGAGAGCTGGCTGAGGAGGGAAGCGTCGTGACAGTGACCTTCCGCTATGTAGGAGACACAGAGGAGTGACGTGTCGCCTCGGAAGTTGAAACAAATACTTCAAGGAGGCGGCTATGAAGCTCGGAGAGCTGTGCCAGATCGCGGGCATTGACTGCCCGCGGCCGCTTTTCTCAACCGAGATAAGCGGAGTTACATCGGATTCCCGTCAGGTGAAGGAGGGAAGCCTCTTCGTCTGCCTTAAGGGACTCCATTATGACGGACATTCATTTATCCGCCGGGCGCTGTGTGCGGGCGCTGCGGCGATTGTTGCTGAGGAGGACGCACAAGAGCTTGCCGTAGACGACGCAAACGATGAAAACGACGCAAATAACGTCTCCGCAAGAATTATAACCGTACCGAAAACGAGACAGTCGCTTGCCTGCCTGCTTGACGCTTGGTACGGTTCCCCCTCGAAGAAGATGAAATATATCGCAGTCACCGGGACGAACGGAAAGACCTCGGTGAGTTGTGTTCTGAAGAAAATATTCGAGTCGGCGCTGTACCGGTGTGGGCTGATCGGGACGGTGAGCTGTATGTCCGGCGACGGACGTCTGATTGTTCCCAACCGCGATGCGCTGGCGAACATGACCACCCCGGATCCCGAACAGCTTTACGAAATGCTCGGCCGCATGGCTTGTGACGGGGTGGAATATGTTTTTATTGAGGCGACCTCGCACGCGCTGGCGCTCGACAAGCTGGCGCCGCTTAAGTTTGAGGCGGGCATATTTACCAACCTTACCCCGGAGCACCTCGACTTTCACGGTACCATGGAGGCCTATCTTGAGGCCAAATGCAAACTGTTTTCCGCCTGCCGTGTGGCTATCATAAACCGCGACAGCGAATACTACAATGAAATTGCCGCGCATTGTCGTGGCAAAGTCGTCACCTGCTCGGCCACAGGGCACAGCGCAGACTACCGCGCCAAGGGCATCGAGGACGACGGCGTTCTCGGCATCGGCTATACGCTGTGCACTGCGCGGGCGGTCATGAAAATAAAGAGTCAGCTGCCGGGGCGGTTCAGCGTTATGAACACACTGGAGGCTGCGGCCTGCGCGGCGGAGCTCGGCGTACGTCCGGCTGTGATCGCGGGGGCGATAGCGTCCGTCGGCGGTATTGACGGGCGACTGGAGCGCGTGAAATTGGGATACGACGCGGACTTTTCGGTTTTTATCGATTATGCTCACACGCCCGACGCGCTTGAAAATCTGCTTACCGCTGTTCGCGGCTTTTGCCACCGCGGACAGAGGATAACAGTCCTGTTCGGCTGTGGCGGTGACCGGGATCATACCAAGCGCCCTGTTATGGGCGAAATCGCCACGCGGCTTTCCGATATGGCGGTGATAACGTCGGACAACAGCCGCAGCGAAGAACCGATGGACATAATTGCCGACATACTGTCAGGCGTCGGAAAACGAAAAAATTACCGCGTCATTCCCGACCGGCGCGAGGCGATAATGCGCACCGTGTGCGAGGCTTCGGCCAAAGATATAATAATTCTTGCAGGAAAGGGCCATGAGGCCTATGAGATAAACCGCAAGGGGCGGACGCCCTTCTGCGAGCGTCGGATAGTTGCCGAGGCAATGGAGCGCCGACGCGGCAAATCCGCGAGTGACGAGCGCGAGAGCCGCGTCGTCGTCGCGCCGGACACCGACGTAACGGACACAGACACGACAAACACAGACATGACGGATAAGCACAATGGAGGAAGAAAATGATTATCAGATTTGGAACCGGAGACATGACGATTTCCGGTATTGCCGATATAATCGGCGGTGAAGTTATAGGTTGCGGCGACGTGCACGTCGGCGGCGTTTGCACCGACTCGCGCGAGGCGCGCGAAAGCATACTGTTCACGGCGCTGCCCGGAGAGCGCACCGACGGTCACAACTATATTCAGACAGCCGCCGCTGCAGGCTGCGATTGCTTTCTTGTCAGCCGCCGGGAGGCGGTTCCCAACGGCGTCGGAGCGGTGTTTGTCGACAATACGGAGACCGCGCTCATGCGGCTTGCCGCCTACTGCCGCGGCCTTGTCGACTGCCGCTGTGTCGGTGTGACGGGGAGCGTCGGCAAGACGACGACGAAGGAATATATCTCGTCTGTCCTGTCTCAGAAATATCGTGTGCACAAGACGCGCGGCAATTTCAACAGCACAATAGGTATGCCGCTGAGCGTTATGGAGATGCCGGGCAGCACTGAGGCGTCCGTTTTTGAGATGGCAATGAGCGGCTTCGGTGAGATACATGCGATGTCCGAGTGCGCGCGCCCGGATATTGCGGTTATAACTACAATAGGCTCGTCGCACATGGAGGCGCTGGGCTCGCGCGAGAACATCCGACGCGCCAAACTCGAGATTCTTAACGGCCTGCGCGACGGCGGAACTCTCATAACAAACGGCGATGACGAAATGCTTCGCGATGTGAAATTCGAGCGCGGCAGGACGGTCAGCATCGGCATCGACAATCCCGATGCCGACTATTGCGCTGAGCGGGTGAATTTTGACGTCGACTGCGGATATTTCAATGTTCGCACGCCGCATGGCAGCCTTTGTGACATAAAAATTCCCGCTGTTGGCAAGCATAATGTGTATGCGGCGCTGTTCGCAGTCGCCGTCGGCGACATGCTCGGCGTCAACAGCCACGGCATACGCGAGGGACTTTGGAGCTACGCGGGACTGGGGCTTCGTCAAAATGTCTACGGACTCGGAAATATCACGGTGATAGAGGACTGCTACAACGCGAGTCCCGAGTCGATGAGAGCGGCGCTTGACGTGCTCAGTATGCTTCGCGAGTCTAGCGGACGCGCCGTTGCGGTGCTCGGGGACATGCGTGAGCTGGGCGTCAACACCGAGGTCTTCCATCGCGAGATAGGCGAGGCGGTCGTCCGTCACGGAGTGGACCTACTGTTCACGATAGGCGGGCTGGCGCGGTATATTGCCGCGGGCGCACTTGAGGCGGGCATGGAGGAGCAGTCGGTGTTTGTCAACCTCGATGAGGAGACATATACCGCCACCGCATGGGAGCTTTGCCGTGAGCTGAAGCCGGGCGACGTTCTTCTCGTTAAAGCCAGCCGCGCGATCAAGGCGGAGCGCATAATTCAGCGTCTGCGCGAAATATACCGTTGAGTCTGACAGAGAGGCAGAATAGCAATGAATACGAAAATGCTTACAGAATTCATAATAGTTGCGCTGGCGGTGTTCGGCGTGACAGTTCTTGCGGAGCGCATACTCATTCCGATACTGCGCAGTCACAAGGTGGGGCAGAGAATACTCGAGATAGGCCCGCGCTGGCACATGAACAAGTCCGGAACTCCGACCATGGGCGGTATCTGCTTCATACTTGCGATACTCATAGTGCTCGCGGGCGTGGCGGTTTACACTGCGTTCATGGGCTACACTGCCGAGCTCATTCCGCTTGCGCTGACGCTCTGCCTCGGCGTTTTCAACGGCATTATCGGCTTTGTCGACGACTACTGCAAGCTGGTCAAAAAGAAAAATGAGGGGCTCAAGGCCTATCAGAAGTTCTTTCTTCAGCTGATTGCAGCCGGAGCCTACATTTATATAATGTCATCGACCGGACACATCAACACCATGCTGCACATTCCGTTTACGGACGTTTCGTTTGAGCTCGGGATAGGCTACTATCCGTTGGCGATACTTGTCATCACGGGCATCGTCAACAGCGTCAACCTGACCGACGGTATTGACGGGCTGGCAAGCAGCGTTGTGTTTGTGATAAGCTGCTTTTTCGCGGCTGTCGCCTTCAGAATGGAGTTTGAGGCGCTGTCGCTGGCGTCGGCCGCACTTATCGGCGGGACGCTCGGCTTCCTTGTATACAATTTTCACCCGGCGCGCGTCTTTATGGGCGACACGGGCTCGCTGTTTCTCGGCGGAATGATCGTCGGAATGGCGTTCATGATAGACGAGCCGCTGATAATATTCATCGCGGCGCTGGTTTGCGTCATCGAGACGCTGTCCGTCATGCTTCAGGTCGGCTACTTCAAGCTGACGCACGGCAAGCGGCTGTTCAAAATGGCTCCGATTCATCACCACTTCGAGAAGTGCGGGTGGAGCGAGGTCAAAATTATGGCTGTGTTTTCGCTGGTAACGCTCATATGCTGCGTTGCAGCCTGGTTCGGACTGTTTTGATTTTTAATTTGGGAGGCGGTTCTCATGCCTGAACAAAATAAAAGCGGCATAAAAAGTGCCGACGGACGACTGTTTGAGCGCCTGCGGCGACAGAGGCTCTCCAACCCGACCGCCCCCGGAGACGAGGTGGCGGACGGACGCCGCATTATGGCTCGCGGCGGGGTTGATATATGGTTTCTCCTGATCGTGCTGGCGCTGATCTGCTTCGGTGCGGTAATGTCGTTCAGCGCGAGCGCCGTCTACGCGCAGAACAAATACGGCGACAGTACCTATTTCCTTTGGAGATACATACTTTTTGCCTGCATCGCAATACTCGGTACACTGCCGTTCGTGCTGTTTGCACGGCCGTGGTTCTGGCGGCTGTTCGGTGTGTGCGCCTACGGCGGCTCGGTGGTGCTGTTGCTGCTGGTGCTCGTTATAGGCCGCGAGGGCGGCGGCGCGCAGCGCTGGATAGATTTCGGGTTTATGACGATTCAGCCGTCTGAGGTCGCCAAAATGGCCGTGGTGTTGGCCATGGCACTTTACATGAGTAAGCATGAGTCGCAGATAAAAAGCGACGTCACGCGCGAGAGTTTCCGCTACGGCGTTATGG
>CAVIBA010000002.1:0-1887 GCA_963640785.1 Bulleidia sp. | reverse complement strand
GGAGCCGGCTATGATATTCGGCTTCATATGTATGCTCGTGGCGCTTGAAAAGCACATTTCCGGGCTTATGATAATCGGTATGATAGGAATATCGATTATGTTCATGGGCGGGACGCGGCTCAAATATATTTTCCTTATTATCGGTGCAATTGGCCTTGCAGGCGTGCTGCTGATACTTGTCTCCGATTACGCGCAGGATCGTGTTACGACGTGGCTGTTCCTTGAGAAGGCCAACCCGCTCGGCTCTGCGTGGCAGACGTGGCAGGGGCTGTACGCTATCGGTTCCGGGGGACTGTTTGGCAAGGGACTCGGCAACAGCATGCAGAAGTTCGGCTACGTTTCCGAACCGCAGAACGACTTTGTGTTTACTATAATCTGCGAGGAGCTTGGATTTTTCGGCGCGTTGCTGGTCGTGTCGCTGTTCGGATTTTTGGTGTGGAGAGGCTTTCACATTGCGGCCAAAGCGCCTGATCGCTTCAGCTCGCTCGCGGTCTACGGACTTACCTTCAAGGTCGCGCTTCAGACGATACTGAATATCGCAGTTGTTACCAATTCCATGCCGAATACCGGTATTTCGTTGCCGTTCTTCAGCTCGGGTGGCACGTCGCTTGCAGTTCAGATATTTGAGATGGGAATTATACTTTCCATTTCGCGTTACAGCATACAGAAAAGATAAAGGGGCATTTGCAATGAGAGTTGTTATGACAGGCGGCGGAACCGGGGGGCACGTCAACCCGGCGCTGGCAATAGCGGATACGATACGGCAGAACGAGCCGGATTCCGAAATAATATTCGTGGGCACGAGCCACGGCAAGGAGACCGAGCTTGTGCCGCGCGCCGGATACGAGCTGCGGTTCGTCGAGATACAGGGAATCTCGCGTTCGCTGTCGCCGAAGAATATAAAGACCGCGTGGTACATACTTACCGCGCCGCACAAGGCCGAGAAACTGATACGCGAATTCACCCCGGACGTTGTAGTCGGCACGGGCGGATATGCCTGCTGGCCGACGCTGAAGGCGGCCGCCAAGTTGGGTATACCGACGGCGGTTCATGAGTCGAACGCACTGCCGGGGCTTGCCGTCCGCAAGCTGCAGGGGCAGGTCGACAGAATACTCATCAACTTCGAGCAGACGCGCGAAAAGCTGACGGTTCCGGATGAAAAAATAATCCGCGTCGGCAACCCGTTGCGCGGAGGATTTGGAGTCGTCACATCACAACAAGCTAAAGACAAGCTCAAAATTAACGGTTATAAGTACATTGTGATATGCTTCGGCGGTAGTCTTGGCGCGGCGACGCTTAACCGCAACGGATTGCGCTTTATGCAGCAATACGCCGCGGAACACCCCGAGGTTCTGTACGTGCACGCCGCCGGTGTTCGCTTTTACGACGAAATGAAGGACGCATACGACGCATTGGGCCTTGCTGAGACACCAAATATCCGCCTTTGTGACTACATTCACGACATGCATCTGTGGATGTCGGCGGCGGACGTTGTCATATCGCGTTCGGGCGCTATGACGGTGTCCGAGCTTGCGCTCATGGGAAAATCCTGCATGCTCATTCCGTCGCCGAACGTGGCGGACGATCACCAATACAAAAATGCCAGGGTGCTCGGCGATTCCAATGCTGCAATTGTGATACGTGACAGCGAGCTTGATGACCCCAATCGGTATACGGGCGAGATAGTCTCGTTGCTTGAAAATCCGGCAAAACGCGCCGAGCTTTCGGCGAACATCGTGGCGTTTGCCGACCGCGCCGCCAACCGCCGCATATACGACGAGCTACGGACGCTCGTCCGCGAGAAGAAGCAGGGGAGCGTATGAACGGTCAGCAGAGCGCCTCGTCAGGCGGACACAGCCGTGCGAGCCGTGGGATACTGGCGGTGAT
>CAVIBA010000001.1:58708-61869 GCA_963640785.1 Bulleidia sp. | reverse complement strand
TAACTTAACAATTATTTTTTTAACTTTTTGGTCTCACATCATTGACAAATGTACATATGAGCAAAATAATTTGTCGCGCGCTGCCCGACGGGGGACAAAAATTTCGTTTTTCTATTGTATTGAGGGGGGTTATATGATATAATAAAATGGAGAATTAGTATGCGGGGGTGGGTGCTATTGCATATGCACGTATGCTTTTAAGAAGAGTTCTTTGGCCTTGGCGGGCGGCCGCCGTGGCGAACTCCGACGTGTTCGAAGTATACTCGCCACAACGTCTGCGGAACGTGATTTAACTGTACTTTTCTGCCGCGAGCAGAAAAGTACACTTAAAACACGTCGGAGAACTATCCGGCGAGAGCCTGCCAAGGCTAAAACTAACTTTTTCGCATACGTGCATATGCAATAGTACACCAATCCTCCCGGAGGTTCACCATGAAATCTCTCATAACCAACGCCCTGATATACAACACCCCCGCGCAGCGGTTTGTCCGCGGCGCGATGCTGTGCGGAGACGGGCGCATCCTGAATATTATCCCGGAGGGACAGCCACGCCCTGACGGCGTCGACGAGACCGTCGACGCGCGCGGCGGGTACCTTGTCCCCGGACTTGTCGATATACATACGCACGGTCGCGCCGGAGCCGACTTCTGCACGGCTGACGTCGACGCGCTGCGCCGTATGAAGCGGTCCTACCTCGAGTGCGGCGTCACGACCGTCGTCCCGACGCTCGCCTCGGCGACGCTCGACGACTGGTATCGCGCGGCGGGAAACATCGCGGCGCAGCGCGGCTGCGCGACCTCCGACATCGGCGCGCGACTCATCGGCACCCACCTCGAGGGACGTTACCTGAGCCCGCAGAAGCGCGGGGTCCAGGCGGCAGAGCTGCTCTCGCCGCCCGACGCCGACGAGCTGCGCGAGCTTGTCTCGCGCATGGGGCTGCCGCTGCACGTCAGCTACGCACCCGAGCTTGACCCCGACGGCAGGTTCGCCGCGGCGGCGGCTGGGCTCGGCGTCACGCTGTCGGCCGGGCACACCGCGATGGACTATCCGACGGCCGTCGAGGCCGAGCGGAGAGGTGTCAGGGCGTATACCCATCTGTTCAACGCCATGCCGCCGCTGCATCACCGCGCGGGGGGGTCTGTCTGCGCCGCACTGACGGGCGAGGCCATGTGCGAGCTCATCTGTGACGGCCACCACATTGCGCCCGAGATGATACGGCTTGTCTGGCGCTGCGCCGGAAACAGTCGGCTGGTGCTCATCAGCGATTCGATGGAGGGCGCGGGCGCGCCGGACGGTCAGTACCACATCGCCGGTGTGCCGGTGACGGTGAAGGACGGCGTCGCGCTGTCGGCGGACGGAACGCTCGGCGGCAGTACGCTCGATTGCTTTTCGGGACTTAAAAATCTTATGCGCTTCTGCGGCGTGTCGCTCGCCGAGGCGCTGCCCTGCGCAACCATACTGCCCGCCCGCGTTGTGGGCATTGAAAACGAGATCGGCAGCCTCGAGCCCGGCAAGCTGGCCGACGCCCTTATCTGCCGCGATGGCGACTCGGGGCTCCGGCTCGAGCGCGTCATTCTCGGCGGCCGCGTCGCCGTGACACGCGGGTGACAGCGTCGCTGAGACGCGCCAACCACAAAACCGGATAGAGAGGTACGCTTTATGACAAACGCTGAAATAGTCGACGCCCGGCGGGCGTTGTTCGCGCGCGGCGCGCGGCTGCCGCTGGTGACGGCCGGAATAATGGCTCTCGGCATCGCCGCGCTGGTGTCGCCGCTGACCGCGGCGGTCTGGGCGCTGCTTGAACGGTGGATCGAGTTCCCGGCGCAGATATACAACATCTCGCTCGCCATCGACGCCGCAATCATATTGCTTTTTGTAACGCCCCTGCTGTACGGGCTGAATACGCTCGGCTGGCAGCTGTGCCTCGACGAGCGGGCGGACATTTCCTGCGTCATGGCGCCCTACCGCATACTGCCGCGCACCTGGTTTGTGCTGCTGGTGCGGCTGCTGCCTCTGGGCATTATTGCGGGCGGCATATTCGGAGGCGCCGCCGTGTGGGAATACGCCGACACCTTCGCCATCATGGCGCACAACACGACCGTCCGCATGCTGGTGCACGCGGGGCTTATTGTGGCGTGCGTGATAGTCGCGCTGCTGGCGATAATGCTGGCGGTGCGCACCTATCTTGTACCGTCCTACGCCTTCCGCGGTGACATGCGCGTCGTGGGGGCGATTGCGGCGTCGTTTAGGGCGTCGAGGGGACGAATGTGGCGCATTGTAGGATTTGTCCTTCGCTATACCGGATGGGCGGTGCTCGGCGTGCTGAGCATCGGCGTGCTGCTCGTCTACCGCTTCATACCCTGCTATTGCATCGAATACAATATCTTCGCTGACGAATTACTGAAAGGATATAAAAAATGAACAAGCCAAAGTATTATCTTACAACCGCCATCGCCTACGCCTCGCGCAAGCCGCATTTCGGCAACACGTACGAGATCATCATGTCCGACGCCGTCGCGAGATACAAGCGCGCCATGGGATATGACGTGTTCATGTGCACCGGCACCGACGAGCACGGTCAGAAAATAGAGGAGCTTGCCCGCAAGGCGGGGATAGCGCCGAAGGAGTACGTCGACGGTGTGGCCGCCGAGGTGCGCGGCATCTGGGACAAGATGAACACCTCCTACGACCACTTTATCCGCACGACGGACGATTACCACGTCGCCGCCGTGACCAAGATATTCAGGCGCTTTTTCGACCAGGGCGACATTTATAAGGGGTACTACGAGGGCTGGTACTGCACGCCCTGTGAGTCCTTCTTCACCGACACGCAGGTGGTGGACGGCAAGTGCCCCGACTGCGGCCGTCCCGTCGAGCAGTCGCGCGAGGAGGCGTATTTCTTCAAGATGAGCAAGTACGCCGACCGGCTCATTGAGTATATCGAGTCGCACCCCGGCTTTATCGAGCCCGAGAGCCGCAAAAAGGAAATGATAAACAACTTTCTGAAGACAGAGGGCGGTCTTCAGGATCTGTGCGTGTCGCGAACCTCCTTCAAGTGGGGCGTGCCGACGTTTGACGAGCGGCACGTCATCTACGTCTGGCTCGACGCGCTGGCAAACTATATCACCGCCCTCGGCTACGACCCGGACAAGAGCTACGCG
>CAVIBA010000001.1:14526-58665 GCA_963640785.1 Bulleidia sp. | reverse complement strand
GCGGAGCAGTCCGAATTCTTCCGCAAGAACTGGCCTGCGAACGTCCACATCATCGGCAAGGACATTCTGCGCTTCCACACCATCTACTGGCCCATCTTCCTCATGGCGCTCGATCTGCCGCTGCCCGAGAAGGTGTTCGGCCACCCGTGGTTCAACTTCGGCGCGGACAAGATGTCAAAGTCCAAGGGCAACGTCATTTACGCGGACAAGCTGGCCGAGCGCTTCACGGTTGACGGCGTGCGCTATTACGCCCTCTCCGAGATGCCCTACAACTCGGACGGCAGCATTACCTACGAGTCCGTCATCACCCGCTTCAACAACGACCTTGTAAACAACCTCGGCAACCTCGTCAAGCGCACGCTGGACATGCAGAAGAAGTATTTCGACGGCGTGATTCAGCGTCCGTCCGCGCCCGGGGCGCTCGACGACGAGCTCAAGGCCGCCTGCGCGACGGCGGTTGAGCAGGTCGTCGCCTGCATGGACAGCTTCCACATCGCCGACGCGACCGAGGCCATATTCACCATGCTTCGCCGCGCAAACAAGTATATAGACGAGACCACCCCCTGGGCGCTCGCCAAGGACGAGGCGCAGCGCGCCCGCCTCGGCACTGTGCTCTACAACCTGCTCGAGACCATACGCCTCGGTGCGGTTCTGCTCTCGCCCTTCATCCCCGAGACGGCCGCCGAGATACTGACCGAGCTCAATTCCGCGCCCGAGCTTGCCGCTCTCGCAGCGACCGCGGCCGAGATCGGCCGTCTCAACGCGGGATACCTGCTGTTTGACGAGTTCGCGCGCGGTGACTTCGGCAAGCTGGCGTCCGGCGGCAAGATAGGCGACTCTGGTGTGCTGTTCGCCCGCGTCGACGAGAAAAAGATGCTCGCCGAGCTCGAGGCCGAGCGCGCCGCCGCCATGGCTGAGGCCGAGGCGCGCGCAAAGGCAGAGGAGGCGGCGAACGCCGTCCCCGAAAAGCCGGAGGGCTGCGCGCTTATCGGCATCGACGACTTTATGAACGTCGAGCTGCGCACGGCAAAGATTCTTGGAGCAGAGCCAGTTCCGAAGGCCAAAAAGCTGTTAAAGCTCAAAATCGACCTCGGCTACGAGCAGAGACAGGTCGTCTCGGGCATTGCCAAGTTCTACACGCCCGACCAGCTGACCGGCCGCCGCGTTATCGTCGTGGCCAACCTGAAGCCGGCGACGCTGTGTGGCATCGAGTCGCAGGGCATGATACTCGCGTCGGGCGAGGAGCAGATCAGAGTTGTTTTCCTCGCTGACGACACGCCGCTCGGCGAGCGAGTGAGATAATGCCCCGGCTTTTCGACTCGCACGCCCACTACACCGACGCGCGCTTTGACGCCGAGGCCGACGGCGGCGCCGCCGGCCTGCTCGACACGCTGTTCTCGGGCGAGGTAGGGCACATTATAAACGTCGGCTCGAATATTGAAAACTCCCGCGCGGCCATAAAACAGGCCGCGCGGTATGACGGCATGTACGCCGCGGTGGGCATACACCCTGAGGACATCGAGACCGCCCCCGGCGGCGGTCTCGACGCCGGATTTGCCGCGCAGCTTGACGCGCTCGAGGCGCTGCTCGCCGACAGAGCGGGGAACAAGGTCGTAGCGCTCGGCGAGATAGGGCTCGACTACCACTGGGAGCCGCTTGACCGCGCCGCGCAGGCCGAGGCGTTCGAGGCGCAGATGTACCTCGCGAAAAAATACGGCCTGCCCGTCATAATACACGACCGCGAGGCGCACGGCGACTGCTTCGACATGATACGCCGCTTTCCCGACGTGCGCGGCGTCTTTCACAGCTTCAGCGGCAGCCCGGAGCTGGCGCACGAGCTGTGCCGGAGAGGGTGGTATGTCTCGTTTTCGGGCGTGCTGACCTTCAGGAACGCCCGCAAGCTGCCCGAGATCGCGGTGACAGTGCCCGAGGAGCTTATGCTCATCGAGACCGACTGTCCCTACCTCGCTCCCGTGCCGCGCCGGGGTGAGCTCAACCACTCGGGACTCATGCGTCACACCGCCGGGAGGCTCGCGGAGCTGCGCGGAGTGAGCTATGAGCGCGTGGTGGAGGTCACGGAGGCCAATGCGGCCGCGCTTTTTGACATAAAAATCGTCTAAATAGACAAAAATGAGGGCGTCGTTTTGAGCAAATCTTCAAAATTGGCACAAAGCTATTGCAATGTGAAAAGGTTTGTTGTATAATAACTGGTGTGTGATTTGAAATTCTCCGTCGCGGGATTTGATGATCGTATATAATATTAAACATAAAAATTCACCCACCGCCCAGAGGGGGCGCGTCGGGTCAAGGAGGAACATCTAATGGCTAAAATCGAAACCAACAGCATCAGAAATGTTGCTTTACTCGGACACGGAGGAAGCGGAAAAACATCAATCGCCGAGGCTATGCTTTACATAGGCGGCGGCACAGACAGACTCGGAAAGACAGCTGACGGAAATACCGTCTGTGACTACGATGCGGAGGAGATCAAAAGAGGTTTCTCTTTGTCCACAGCCGTAGCTCCCATCATGTGGAAGGATATAAAGATCAATCTGCTCGACACTCCCGGCTACCTTGATTTCGTAGGCGAGGTGCTTCAGGCGCTCCGCGTTGCCGACAGCGCCGTCATCGCTGTCGACGCAAAGGCCGGCGTTGAGGTCGGCACAGAGCTCGCGTGGGGCTATGCCTCCGATGCGGGCATTCCGCGCGCCTTCTTCGTCAACAAGTGCGACGATAACGAGGCCGATTTCGCCCGCGTCTTCGGCGAGCTGCACGACAAGTTCGGCACTCCCGTCTGCCCTGTCGCTATTCCCGTCAAGAACGGCAAGGACGTCACCATCATCGACCTTATCGAGATGAAGGCGTACAAGTACGACGCAAAGGGCAAGCGCTCCGAGACTCCCATGACGTCCGAGCTCGAGGAGATCGCCGCTTCCTATAAGGACGCACTCAACGAGGCGCTCGCAGGCACGTCCGAGGAGCTGATGGAGAAGTTCTTCAACGGCGAGGAGATCACCCACGACGAGGCCGCCGAGGCGCTGCACGAGGGTATCATCCACGGCGACATCGTTCCCGTTTACTGCGGCTCCGCCACCATGCTGTGGGGACTCGGCGTCATGCTCGACGCTATCGCAGCATCCTTCCCGCGTTTCACCGCCCGCAAGCAGGAAAAGCTGGCTGACGGCAGCAAGATAGACATCGACAAGAACAGCTCCGTCGCAAACATTTTCGTGTTCAAGACGGTTGCCGACCCGTTCGTCGGTAAGATGTCCTTCTTCAAGGTCATGCAGGGCACGCTCAAGAAGGATATGGTGCTCACCAACTCCAACACCGAGACGGCAGAGAAGATGGCGCACATCTACACTGTCAAGGGCAAGGCTCAGACTGAAGTCGACGAGCTGGCCTGCGGCGACATCGGCATGATTGCAAAGCTCACAAATACCAACACCAACGATACGCTCTGCGGCGGCGACCT
The DNA here is from genome assembly GCA_963640785.1 of Bulleidia sp. Taxonomy (GTDB): domain Bacteria; phylum Bacillota; class Clostridia; order Oscillospirales; family CAG-272; genus UMGS1002. The sequence continues at coordinate 55,190 of CAVIBA010000001.1, read as the reverse complement.
TATCGCCTACGCACCGGTCAACTACCCCAACCCCTACATGATTCAGGCTATGATGCCGGCAGCAAAGGGCGACGAGGGCAAGATTTCTCAGGCCATCACCAAGATGCTCGAGGAAGACCGCACGCTTAAGTTCGAAAACAACGGCGAGACCAAGCAGATGACCATCGCAGGTCTGGGCGACATGCACCTGCAGGTGCTGGCGGCCAAGATGAAGTCGCGCTTCGGCGTTACCATCAAGCTCGAGACGCCCAAGATTCCTTACCGTGAGAAGATCACAAAGAAGGTCGACGTCGAGGGCAAGCACAAGAAGCAGAACGGCGGCTCCGGTCAGTACGGTCACGTCAAGATCCGCTTCGCGCCCGGTGAGGACGAGGGTCTGACCTTCACAGTTTCCGTCGTCGGCGGCACCGTGCCGAAGAACTTCAACCCCGCTGTCGAAAAGGGTCTGCTTGACGCTATGCAGAAGGGCGTTGCCGGATTCCCGATGGTGCATCTGGCTGCCGACCTGTACGACGGCTCCTACCACCCCGTCGACTCGGATGAAATCTCCTTCAAGACCGCAGCACAGCTGGCTTACAAGAAGTGCCTCGAGCTGGCAGGCCCCGTCCTGCTTGAGCCGGTCGGCGACCTGTTCGTCACCGTTCCCGACGCGCTGATGGGCGACATCATGGGCGACGTCAACAAGCGCCGCGGCTCGGTCATGGGCATGAACCCCGCCGAGGGCAAGAGCGGTTATACGACCATTCAGTTCACCGTTCCGAAGTCCGAGATACTGGACTACCCGATCGCTCTGCGCGCTATGTCCAAGGGACTGGGCTCGATGGAGTTCAACGTCACGGGCTACGACGTCGTGCCGAAGGAAATTGCGGTCAAGATTATCGAGGAATACAAGAAGTCTCAGGACGCTTAATTGAAAATTTGCATAAAAACACCGGGAGCAGTCATATGACTGCTCCCGGTGGATTTTTATGTAGTTATTCTGTGGGCTTTTCGGATTCCGCAGACTCCTCGGACGCGTCGGACTTTTCGGACGCTTCGGGCTCCTTCGATTTTTCAAAATCCTCAGGCTCTTCGAATTCTGCAGGGTCTACAAGGTCATCAAGGTCATCGATATTATGCGGGCCACCGAATCTATGAGCTTGGCTGAGTTGCTCGAGAATTTTATCCGGATTCGTGTCGGACAGGCTAGGGAGCTTGCGGGCGGGCTTATGTCGCGCGAGTATGTAGGCGGCCACGAGCGCGGCGATGCACCAGACGTGCGCCGCGATGTCGAGATAGTAGGTGCTGTCGGAGTAGGCAATGAGGCTTAATACCGCGAGGGTGGTGTCAAGCAGCGTCATGACGGCGGCGCAGAGCAGCCAGCCCGGACGGCTGTACGATCCCGCAAGGCAGACAGCGAACAGTCCGATGCAGATGAGCGCTGTCAGCCAGCCGCAGACAAGCAGACTGGCCTCGCCCGCCATGCCCTGACCCGCCATGCCGAGCGACAGCAGTCTCTGCGGCGCAAGCATACCGAAGCAGAGCGTCACGGGTTCGTCGACGGCGAGAAGCGCGAGGTCGATGAGCGTGATGAGCATCAGCAGGCTTATGTGGTGACGGCATATTTCACGTATGATTTTTATTATTTTTTCCTTCATTTTGGCTTTGATCTCCCGTTTTAGGTGCTGTATTCAGTATAGCACGCCGTGCGCAATTTGTCAATAACGCCGCGGCGACCGGGAAATAATTGTGCGGCGCGGGTCACTGGTAGAACAGCAGCAGCGCCAGCATGAGGATGATGTCGCTGTCGCGCTGGCTCTGCGAGAGCAGCAGTATGAGGCCGGTCAGAAGCAGCTCCTCAAAGCCGAGACCGTTGCCGTGCGCCGAGTCGAGGCCGGGTGGGATGAGCGCGCCGAGCAGTCCGTGAGCGGGGGCGGGCGGCCGGTGCGCCCCTGCGGAGGTCTCGGCAGACGCGGAGGTCGCGCCGGATGTGCCGGACGAGGGTGCCGTGCCGGGCGCGGAGGCCGTCACCGACGCGCCGTCGGCTTTTGAACCGTCATGGTGGTCGTTGTCGTGCGTCGACTCAACCTCATTTTGCGCCGCGGACGGCTCTGATGGGCAGCCCCCGGCCATCGGCGCATCGCCCGTCGCGGATTCCCGCTCGGGACATGACTCCGGCAGCAGGTCGCGCGGCAGGGGCGGTGAGGACGTGTTCGACGGCGTTGACGGCGCGGCCAAGTAGGGCGAGGCCGGGTAGGGTGCTGCATAGGGCGCGTCCCGGCGCGTCGCGGGGGAGGTTTCCGGGGCGGTCTCACGGCCTGTATCGCGAACCGACTCGCGAGCCGGCTCGCGGAAGGCCGTGCCGCCATAGTTCCGCGGCGGCGTGGGACGACGAAATTCTTTTGCGTACATGCGTTTTCTCCTTTCGCTCAGCGTATGCGGCGTATTATGTCGCCCATGCGGTTCATCCGGATGAGGTAGTCGATGGCCTCGCAGCGCCGCGGACTCATGTAGGGTCTGAGCGCCGAGAGCAGGGCGATACAGCGGTCGCCGCCCCCGCGGCCTCCGCCGTGCCCGCCGCGGGCTCCGCTTGGAACGTTTTTGCCGTCCTTGCCGTCAGAGCCGCCATTGCCGCCGTCCTTACCGCCACCGCCGCCCCCCACCAGCATGGACAGCACGCCGGGGAGCTTTGCCATGAAATCGCTGTCGGTGAGCAGCGAGGTGAGCCCGGCGAGACGGTCGGGCGGAGTGCCCGAGGGGGCGGCGGAAGCTGCGGTGGCTTTATTGATGTCGTTGGCTTCGTTGGTCACGGAAGCGCCGGGTGTGGCTGAAGCGTCGGGAGTGCCGGAAGCACCGGAAGTGCCCGAAGTTACCGGAGTGCCGGAAGCACCGGCTGCCGAGGCGTTAATTCCGGATTCGCTCGCCGCGTCCGAACCGGCCTGCACGGCGGGACTGTCATCTGCGTCCTGCGTCGGAGAAGCGGGCATACCGCCGAGCAGTGCCGCGAGCAGGCCGAGGTCGGGCATGGCGGGCGGCGGTGTGTTGGAGGGCGAGGAGTCGTGCGGCGCGGTGTCGTTGTCCGCCGCCGATGACTCGGCGGCGCGGGTTTTGGCCACTATCTGCGAGACGCGCTCGAGCAACTGTCCGTCCGAGAGCAGTGCGCCGAGCAGGTCGCCGGGTGCGCCCGTGTCGCCGGAGGTGTTCTTGGCGCGTCCGTCGTCCATCAGCGGCCTCCCTGCTTACCGCGGCGAAGCTGCTCGGCAGCAAGCTCGAGCTGTTGGTCGGTGGCGTTTTTGAGGGCGCTTCGGATGGAATTTATGTCGTTGCCGCTTATATTGAAGGTGGAGAGGTCGAGGCCGTTATCGACGGCCAGCTTTGTTATCACGTATTTCAGCTGCGTGTCGCTCATGGAGAGCAGACGGTTTAGCGCGTTACGGTCAAGTTGCATGGCTAAGCTTCCTTTCAGAGAATTATTTCCATGAGCATTATATGACCGCGCGGCGCGTTTTGCCCCTCGGCGTGAGAATTGTGTGAAAAATAGCTTTTGGACGTTGAAAAACGGGAGCAGGTGTGATATAATTAAGTGTTAAGAAATAATTAAGACCGCCGATTTGGGTGGCGGGCTTACGAAAGAGGTCCCACATGAAGCACTGTTTTATAATCAATCCTGCCGCGGGCAAGGGAAAGGCACAGTCCGGCCTTGAGCAGGAGATACGCCGTGTCTGCGGCGAGATGGGCGAGGATTGCACCGTTTACTACACCGAGCGCGAGGGTGACTGCGAGCGATACGTGCGCGAGCGCTGTGCAATGGGGGACGATGTCCGCATTTACGCCTGCGGCGGCGACGGCACGCTGTGCGACGTTGTGAACGGCGCGGCGGGCTTTCCGAACGTCGAGGTCGGCATAATACCGATTGGCACGGGCAACGATTTTGTCCGCAACTTTTCGCCGCGCGAGAAGTTCATGGACATGGCGGCGCAGCTGCGCGGTGTCACGCACCCAATCGATCTCATAAAATATAACGGGCGCTACCTCATCAACATGCTCAACACGGGGTTTGACTGCGAGGTGGTGCGTCAGGTGGCGCACATCAAGGGCAATCCGCTGGTGCCGGGCAAGCTGGCGTACATAATCGGGGTCATCAAGGTGCTGATAAAGAAGCCGGGCGTGCGCATGCGCGTATCGGTCGACGGCGGCGAGCCCTGCGAGCGCGAGCTGCTTCTGACATGTGTCGGGAACGGCGGCTTTTGCGGCGGAGGCTTCCGGTCGGAGCCCTACGCCTCGCCGTCGGACGGGGTGATGGACGTCAGCTTTGTCAAGAACGTTACGCGGCGCAAGTTTATCTCGATGCTGTCGTCTTACAAGAACGGGAGCTACCTTGCGCGTCGTGACGCGTCGGAGATTGCGGATTTTGTGCGGTGTTCCCGGCTTGACATTGAGTTTCCGGCGCCGCAGGCGGTCAGTATTGACGGCGAAATTGAGGACTGCGAGCGTCTTGAGCTTAGTGTTGAGCGCGGGGCGGTGCGGTTCTGCGTACCGGAGGGCTGCACGCAGCTCGAGCCGCTGCCGATGACGACAGCCGAGGCGGCGACTGTATGAAGCTATTGGTTTTATCCGACTCGCACGGTCGGGCGGACAACATACGCGCGGCGCTCGAGCTCCAGACGACGCGACCGGACGCGGTATTATTTCTGGGCGACGGGCTGTCTGACTTCCGGCACGTGGATTTAGGTGAAACACCGCTCGTCTCCGTGCGCGGCAACTGCGACATGTTCAGATTTGACGGCGGCGAGCTGCCGCCGTGCGAGCTTGTCGTAAATCTCGACGGGCGGAACATTCTGATGCTTCACGGCAACACGCGGGGTGTTGAGCGCGGGCTTGACCGCGCCATCATGCGTGCGGCCGAGGTGGACGCGGATGTGCTACTTTACGGGCACACGCACGTGAAGTACCAAGACTTCATCCCCGCGGGGACGCAACTTGGTTTCACGACGCTTGCCCATAATCTCTATATTTTCAATCCTGGCTCCATCGGCGCGCCGCGCGACGGCGGCGCGCCCAGCTTCGGCGTCGTCGATCTCTGCCGCACGGGCGTTCTGTGCGGGTGGGGAAGGGTGTAGAGTGCGGCACGTGTAGGGGAGTTCCGCCGTCTGCGGACGGCGGCCAGCGCTGCGCGGCTCTGGATCCGCGCCGCCTCCCCAAAGGCGGGCGAAACTTTCACAAACTTGGGCGAGTTAAAGTCTGCGGGACGCCGGGGCGTGAGGTTTTGGGCGTTTAAGTGCAGGCGGTGCGGCATCACGTTATGGTTCAGCACCGCCCTGCTTCGCGTCCGGTGCCCATTCGGAACGGGGTGGAATCGTTCGTCCGCTGCGTTATGGTTCAGCGGCAAAGCGCTTCGCTGTTGCCGCCCTGACTGGGAAGAGTAACTTTATTGGTGAAGGCGAGCTTCACCGTAAACTATGCCTCCCTCCCGGAGGGAGTCTTGGTTTGAGCCGATTCTTTGCTTTACTCAAGTGACGTTGCCTTGCATCACAGCGGCGGGCGACCGATGGTCGCCCATACGGCGTGCCCAAACATCAGTTAAATCATTGCAGCCCACCGCAGGCGGACTAACTTTCCGCGACAGTACACCGCACGCGAAGCAGGGCGGTGCTGGTCTATAACGTGATGACGCACCGCACGCACTTGAACGTTTTCACGTCCGTTCGCAGACTTTAACACGCTTTTTTGAAAGTTTTGCGGGGTCTCGGGGGCTTTTTCAAAAGCCGCCCGAGCGGGGTTCGGGGCAGCGCCCCGAGAGTGAGCGGGTTTCGCTTGCTTTATTCCGCTACCCCGTCCCTTTTCCGAAAGTTTTTGCGGGTTCTTAGGGAGCTTTTTGAAAAAAGCTCCCTAAGCGGGGTTCGGGGATGGTCCCGAGACGCATCCCCGAGTGGGGTTCGGGGCAAAGCCCCGAGTCCGCGCCTCCACGAAAAAAGCCGCCCGGAGGGCGGCTTTGGGGGTGTTTGAGGTTCCGAATTACTGAACTTCAATGGTTGCGGGCTCTGCCTCGGCGGCTTCTGCAGCCTGTTTGGCAGCGGCCAGCTCGGTCTCGTAAGCGCCGATGACGGCGGACTCAAGAATACCTCTGAACTGGGCGTTGATGGGGTGAACGATATCGCGGTAGGTGTCATCGGGGTTCTTGCGGCTGGGCATAACGATAAAATACTTCTCCCGCGCGTAGATGACCTTGATGTCATGAACCGCCAGCTGACCGTCAAAGGTCACTGAGACGATAGCCTTCATGGGGCCTTCGTCGAATAACTTTCTTACCTTAATGTCTGTGATCTGCATTTGCATTTACCTCCTGTCGGTTTTCCGGCTTTTAATTTTTTAATTTCTCTGAATGACGGTTCCATATTACCGTCAGGTATAAATAACCAATCTTCGAGTATTAGTATAGAATAACAATGTGACGGTTATTCAACGGCATTGAAATTTTTATGTGAAAAAACGCGCGTGAAACTTCACAAATCGCGTTTGCACGGGCAAATTTCCTGAAAGGAACCATTTTTTTATGCTGACAGAAAATACACACTACGGCCCCGAAGCCATCCGCGGGATAATGTCATCCTACCGGGGAGTATTCTTTATAGGTATCGGCGGCATCAATATGTCGTCGCTTGCGCACCTGACGCACGCGACGGGGTTTTATACCGCCGGCTCCGACCGTACGCGCAGCGCGCTGTGCGGCCGACTCGAACGCGAGGGCATAAAAATAACCTACGAGCACCGCGCCGAGAACATAGAGGGTTGTGACGTCGTGGTCTATACGGTCGCTATCTCGCAGGACAATCCCGAGTACGCCGCCGCGCGCACCGCGGGTCTGCCCTGCATCTCGCGCGCCGACTATATGGGCTACCTCATGATGTCCTACACGCGCCGCATCGGCATTTCGGGCATGCACGGCAAGTCGACGACCACGTCAATGTGCGCCGCGCTGCTCATGGACGCGGGCTGCGACCCGACGGTGCTGTCGGGCGCCGAGTACAACAAAATGGGCGGCGCTTACCGCGTCGGCGGGCACGACTTTTTCGTGTTCGAGGCCTGCGAGTATAAGGATTCCTTCCTCGACTTCAACCCGACCGTGGCCGTCATACTGAACATCGAGCCCGACCACCTCGACTACTTCTCGGGCATCGAGCAGATAAAGCAGTCGTTCTGCGAGTACGCGCGCAGACCGGGCTGCGAGTGCGTCGTCGCAAACGCGGACGACGAGAACGTCCGCGAGGTGACGGAGGCCGCCGGTCGCCCGACGGTGACGTTCAGCCTGCATAGCCGCAGCGCCGACTTCGTGGCGGCCAACATCGCAGCTGAGGGCGGTATGTACGCCTTCGACGTGCTGAAGCACGGTGAGTTTCTCTGCCGCGTGCGGCTGGGCGTCGCGGGTATGCACAACATTTCGAACGCGCTCGCGGCTATCGCCGTCGCCGACATCTGCGGCATCGCGCCGGACGTCATCGTGCGCAGCCTCGCGGGCTTCCGCGGCGCAAACCGGCGCATGGAGTTCAAGGGAATGCTCAATGGCGCGCGCGTCTACGACGACTACGCCCACCATCCCACCGAGATACGCGCGGCGCTTGACGGCTTTGGTCAGCTGATGTCGGAGGGTGAGGGCGAGCGCGGCGAGCTGATCTGCGTATTTCAGTCGCACACCTACGACCGCACCGCGGCGCTGTTCGACGAGTTTGCCGCGTCGTTTGAGGCGGCCGACCGGATCATCGTCGCCGACATTTACGCCGCGCGCGAGGGTGACGACCACGGCGTCAGCGCCGAGAAGCTGGCCGAGGCTATCGGCGAGCGCGCGCAGTACGTCGGCGACATGGAGCACATCGCAAAATATCTCAAGGAAAGCGTCCGCTCCGGCGATATGCTCGTCATCATGGGGGCAGGAGACATCTGCCGTATTTTCCCCATGCTGGGGTTGTAAGCAATTGTCCTCGCAGTCATTTTATACAACTCCGTCCACCGCGTGAAAATAAATAATGTAAATTTTCTCAAAGCTCTTTACTTTGATGAAAGAAAGTATTATAATATTATCATGCTACCATACTAACATATGAGGTGGAGGGCCAATGAAAAGTAAATTCAAGGACGAGCAGATAGACTATCTGTTCCGCAGCATTATGACACTTGACACGCTCGAGGAGTGCTACAATTTCTTTGAGGATCTGTGCACGATGTCCGAGCTTCAGGAGATGGCAAAGCGTATGCATGCCGCTAAAATGCTGCGTGAAAACTACATATACACCGAGATCGCCGAGAAAACCGGACTCAGCACCGCGACCATCAGCCGCGTCAACCGCTGCATGAAGTACGGAAGCGACGGTTACATCACGGTCATCGAGCGCATGGAGCGCCGCCGCCGCAACGGCGGGGCTGAATGACCGTGGCACGCGAGAGTTCGGAAAATCAGACCTCCGGCAGCGGCGCATACGGGCAGCTCGCGACGGTCTACGACCGCCTCAACGCCGAGCTTGACTATGCGGCGTGGGCGGATTTCATCGTCGAGTGCTTCGGGCGGTACGCCGAGCTTACGCCCTCGATAATGCTTGACCTCGCCTGCGGAACCGGGCGCATGACGCTCGAGCTCGCGCGCCGCGGCTACGACATGATAGGCGTCGACGGCAGCGCCGAGATGCTCGCCGAGGCCTCGACAAGACGGCTGAGCTTTACAAATCCGCTGTATCTTATGCAGGACATGCGTGCCTTCGAGCTTTACGGAAGCGTCGGCGGCGTGGTGTGCTGCCTCGACAGTATAAACTATCTCACCGGAGAGGGCGACCTCTCCGGGTGTTTCGCATGTGTGGAAAATTATCTGGAGCCGGGCGGGCTGTTTGTCTTTGACGTCAGCTCGGAGTACCGCTTCCGGCACATTTTTGCCGACAACGCCTACGTGCTCGAGGACGAGGGCGTCTATTGCGGCTGGCAGAATTATTACCACCCGCGCCGCCGCGTCTGCGATTTTTATCTCAGCGTCTTCAGCCGGGATAAGGACGGGCGGTACTCGCGCTTTGACGAGCATCAGGTCGAGCGTTATTACGGCGTCGATGAGCTTGGTGCGGCGCTGCGCGACGCCGGGCTTGAGGTGGTCGGCGTTTTCGGCGGATACGACTTCTCCGCCCCCAAAAAGAATGACGAGCGGTGGTATTTTGTCGCGAAAAAGCCCGGCGCAGGGGTGAAATGAGAGCTTTTAGCGTCTCCGCAACCAATAGTTGCGGAATTTGCAATGCAGAATAGGTTGTAAGCAACCGTGAAATTTGATAGTATGAGTCTGTGACACGCGGGAAGTCCTGCGGAAAAATTTCAAGGAGCAGTCATATGAATATCAGAATAGCAAACAGGCTTCTCGAGTACCGCCGTGCTAACGGCTACTCGCAGGAGGAGCTGGCAGAGAAGCTGGGCGTCAGCCGCCAGGCTGTGTCCAAGTGGGAGCGGGCGGAGGCCTCTCTGGATACCGACAATCTCATAGCGCTCGCCGCGCTTTACGGCGTCACAATTGACGAGCTGGTAAACGGCAAGGACGCGTCGGTCGGCGGAAAGGCGGACGATAATGGCGCGGATACGGATTCCGGCGCGGATGCGTCCGAAGGCCGTGACCGCGACGACAGCTGCAACGACGACAGCGAAGGCATGGGCGATCACGTCAACATCGGCCCCGGTGGCATACATATCGACGACAATGAGGGCAACCACGTGCACATCGGCTGGCGCGGCGTCCATGTCGACGACACAAAAGGAACCCATGTTCACGTCGGAATTGACGGGATAAAAGTCGGGGAGTCGGACGGCGAGAACGCGAACGTCAATATCAAGGACGGCAAGCTGTACGTGGACGACGAGTACGTCTGCAACGTCAAAAACGGCGACAATGTGGACGTGCGCGGCGGGCGTGTATACCTCAACGGCCGCGAGCGCCGCATGGCGAACGAAGCGTTCAACTGGCTGAACGCCAGCGTGCCGCTGCTGACGGTAATTGCGTATCTTGTCATGGGATTTGTGTTCCCGTGGGGCTGGCGGATCGGCTGGCTGGTGTTTTTCCTGATACCGATTATACCGTCCTTCGTTTCGGCGGTGCGCCGCCGCAAGGCGAGCCGTTTTTCCTACCCCGTTCTCGTGGCGGGAGTCTACCTGCTGCTCGGTATGTGGCGCGGCATGTGGCATCCGTGGTGGATACTTTTTTTGACGATTCCGTTGTATTACATTATTTGTACGACGATTGAGCACAGTGTGCGGAAGTGATAAGGTTAAAATGCTTTTTGCGGTTCTCGCAGGGGTGCCCTGCGGGAGCCGCTTTTTATGAAGGAGTGCTTGCCAAGGCCAAATACCTATTTATAAAAAGCGATCCCCGCAGACTACATCTGCGAGAACCGCAACCTCAAAATTCAATTAAAATCGCATATGGGCATATGCCAATACGCCTACCTATCCACCCACATACACTTTCCTCTTCCTCACAAACCACTCCGCCCGTGGGACGTCACGGCGCGGGAGGGGCGTGTTGACGCATAGTTCGGCGGCGGCAACCTCGCGGCAAAAACGCCGGATGACACCCAGCCGCCCGCTGATGATCGCCTGCGCCGATGCCGTGCCGTAGGTGTTTATGTGCTCGATGGCCTCGTCGGCTGTGGCGACGGCACGTATCGCGATGATGTTGCCCTCCCATAGGCCGTCCGACGACCAGTCGTCGCGCACTGCGGGAACTGCGTCCGTCAGATGCTCGCGCGCGACCGGACACGCCCGGTACTCGGGACGATAGGGCAGCGCGCTCTGCTCGAGCGCCGTGAGATAGGCCGCCGCCACACGGTTATGCACCAAAAGCACCACCGACGCCCCCGCCTCCGGGTCGCGCGGGTATATCGACCTGACCGTCATCGCCACCGCCGCGTCGATGTCGCAATCGCCGTCAACGTAAATGTGACTTATCCCCTGCCCCGGCGAAATGATCGGCAGACGCGCACCGCCCCTCAGTCGCCGGAACTCATCGCGCCGGCCGCGGTGGACAAGCAGGTCTATGCCGAGCTCCCCGCGCGCCGCGTCCTCGATTGTCCCGGACTGCGCGCCTTCGACAAAAACAAACGCTTCCGGCGGATAGGCGCTCCCGCCCAGCGCCGAACGGATGCAGTCGCACAGCGCCGCGTCCGTCTCGCCGCCCGAGATGTCCGACAGGATGACCGCAGCGTTTCCCGTCTTGATGCACAGCGCGACCGCCGTCACGACCAGCTCCGGGCAGGCGCGGCAGACAAACCCCACCGCACCGACCGGCGCGGCGAGGCTCACTACGTCGTCGCTGCCAACGCCCACACGCTGACACTGCCCCCGCCACAGCGGGTCGGGGCTCGCCGCGAGCGACATCAGCCGCTCCCGAAGCCCCGATATGCGCCCCTCGTCAAGCCGCAGGCGCTCAAGAAGCGCCTGCGGAAGCTGCCCCTGCGCCCGTTCGATATCGCGACTGTTGGCCTCGAGCAACGCGGCGCAGTCCGACGCGAGCCGCTCGCCGACGCGGCGTATAACGTCGTCCCGCACGCGCGACGGCATACAGCCCGCCGCCATCGCCCGCCGTTTTGCCGCCAGGCACTGTTGTTTTATTATTTCGTTGTTATCCATTTGCTGAGTCTCCTTTCATTTGAGGCATTACCGCACCATTCGCGTGCCTCGCGGCGATGCCTTGAGCCGGAGTCAGACACCTCCGCAGGTTTTGGCGTGTCTGTCCTCTTCCCCCATCAGTCTGCGGCAGACGACCGTCACCTGTCGCCAGACATTTGCCGTCGGCGCTGACGGCGGCAGTATGCGGACGTATTCCAGCCCGTAACGACGGCGCAGCGTCATGTCGGTGCCGTCCCACGGCGCGTCCAGAAGCCGGACAGCCTCGCTTTTGCGGCAGACCAGCCCCTGCGCGAAGCTGATAATTCCGGGAACGTCCTGACATTCGTCGCGCCCCGCGCCCGGCGTAAGTACACAAACTATCGGCAATCCGCGGCAGGTTGCGCTGAGCAGCAGCCTCCGGCAGGCGTCCGCCGCGCCGAAGCTGCCCCCGACCGCGCTGTCGGTCACGACGACAAGCCCGACGCCTGACGGCAGCGTCGTACCCCACATAGGGGACAGAACTCTCACCTCCCAGTCCGTCTCCAACTCCCGGCGCAGCGCTCTTACCTGCCCGCCGGACAAAATACAAATCATGCTCATCCCCCTTTCAATGCTTGCAACAATGCTATTTTATTCCAAATACACAATAATTATATCATTTCATCGTGTCGAAAACAAGAAAACGCTGTCGAGGGGGCGGAGGATTTTTTGAGGGGCCTATGCAATACGCCTCCCTCACCCCGCCCGGCGCGTTTGCCAAGACCAAAGAACTTTTCTTAATAAATAAAAAGCGGTTTTCACCGGATTTACCGGCGAAAACCGCAAAATTCAGTTTAAGGCACCCCAATTTTATCAATCTCACCGTGTGCGGCGGGCGAGGAATGACGGCGCCTGCCTTGCCGAGCTTGAACAGTGCAAGGACAGTCCGGCCGTCGGACAGCTGCTTCTCGTTTAGCTTGGTGTGCGTGAGTCCGATGCCATCGTCGCGCTTGTGCTCGTCGATGCACCGAGCGGGCGCGCCGTTTCAGTGATGTTCCCGTGCGAGACGTGCTGACGGAAGGCGTTATGCGACGTCCCGCCTGTCAGCGGCGTGCGGCAGAGCTTTTGCAATCTTGGTGTACACTGGGCTTTTTCCGCTCCGTTGGTTTACACTTGTTTTCTGCCGCCGGGAGGCCTTGAAATTCACCCGACGACCGTCGCGATTCGGTTCATATCCTGCCGGATTTCGGCGTAGTCGCGGTTGAGGCGGCGGTAGCCCGTGATGAGCGCGAAGATTTCGCGCGGGGAGTGACTTGTGACAAAACCGAAAAACTCGCCCGGCGTGTAGGGCTTGTTTACGGGCTCGTACAGCTGCTCGATGAGCTCCGCCGTTTCGCGGCTGATTTCAAACAGCTGCACGTCGAGCTCGTCGAGGTAGGCCTCGGGCGTGTCGTAGCCTGCGGTGGCGATAAGCAGGCGCTCGTAGGCGCGGTATTTTTCCGAATACAGTCCGCCAAGGCTGGTTATGTGGAAGCCGTAGGTGCTGTGGTCGTCGCGGAACCACTCGAGGCAGGTGCGCAGCTTGTCGGACGAGCAGTCGAGCGCGTTGTCGGCGCCCTCGTCGGTGACGCGGCGCGTGGTGACGACCATCGAGCCGCCGCCGAGCCCGGCGTAATAGACGGATTCCTGCACGTTCGAGGTGTTGTTCTGAAGCGTCACCGAGCCGCAGAAGTACATGCCGCTCCACCACTTGCCGGTGTAGCGCTCCGACTGCTTCTCGGCCGCATATCCCTGTATGACGACCCGCACGCCCTGCTCACCGAGCACGTACAGGCATTCCTCGCTCGCGTCGGGCTGCTCGAGGTAGTAGACCTGCGGCGGATCGAAGCCGCGCAGAGTCAGGCTTTTTGCAACGTCGGAGATGTAGGCGCGGAAGGCGTCGGCAGAGTCGGGGCGCGAGATGTCAACGCCGCCCGTGCCGCCGAGCACGGCGCGCCAGCCCGACGAGGTCAGCAAGCTGTATTCCGCCGCGCTGAGGTTGCCCGGCGTTCCGGGCAGCGTGTCGCCGGTGAGCAGAAACGCGCCGGTGTAGCCGAACCGGTTTATCAGCGGGTAGGCGTTGTGCATGAGCGCGCCGTCGGGACGGCGGATGAGCAGGCAGATCGACGCCGAGCCGCTCTGACTGTCCATGCCGTGGCACAGATTGGAGACGAGATTGTGGCGGCTGAGCAGCTTCAGCGACTCGAGATAGTACTGACGCACCGTTTCGTCCTCGGCGCTCAGACACTCGAATATCTGCGCAAGCCTGCATTCGCCCGCGAAAAACAGCAGCACCGTTGCCAACGCCAAAAGCACGCATACTATCTGACATGCGCGCCTGACGGTTATTGGTGTTTCGTTTTTTCGTCTCATGATGGCTCCGGTTGATTAGATACTAATTGATATTATACGCGTTTTTCTGCCAAAAGTAAATAGCTTTTGGCTCATTTTATGCCCGTAAGGTCAAAATCCGGGGTGTATCTGGCGCTTGCAGAGCAGGCCTGCTGGCGGTAGCCCTCGAAGCCCAGGTCGTCGGCCACGCCAAGGACGGATTGGTACTCGAAAGTCGTAAGTCGTCTCCCGAGCTCGGGGTAGCGCGCGCGGTCGACAAAATCCGGCGTGAACTGCCGCATGAGGCTGAGCCGTATGCCGTCGGCGGGTACGGTGTCGGCGAGCGCGCGGAGCAGCTTCTCCGAGTCGTACCGGCAGCCCGGCAGGACGAGATGACGCACGATGACGCCGCGGCGCAGCATTCCGTCCTCATCGAAGACGACAGGGCCGCACTGCCGGTACATCTCGGCGATGGCCTCGAGCGCGCGCTCGGGGTAGTCGGCGACGTCCGAGTAGCGCGCGGCGAGCTCGGACGAGGCGTATTTGAGGTCGGGCAGATATATGTCGACAAGCCCGGACAGCGTCCGCAGCGTCCCGACGCTCTCGTAGCCGCCGCAGTTATAGATGACGGGTATGCCGAGCTCGGGGCGCACACGCCCGAGGACGCGGACGAGCGCGTCGGAATAGTGTGTCGGCGTCACGAGGTCGATGTTGTGCACACCGGTGTCGCGCAGACGCAGGATTATTTCACACAGCCTGTCCTCGCTGACGGCCTCGCCGTAGCCGTCGCGGCTGAGCACGCTGTTCTGGCAGTAAACGCATCCGAGCGGGCAGCCCGAGAAAAACACGGCTCCCGCCCCCCGCGTCCCGCTGATGCAGGGCTCCTCCCACATGTGCGGAGCCGCCCGCGCGACCACAATTTCGGCGCTCATGCCGCACTTGCCGCGCTTGCCGCCCTTTCTGTCCGCCCCGCAGCTGCGGGGACAGAGGTGGCAGCCGTCAATCATTGTCAACACCTCGCTTATGGTATAAGACCGCGCAGCTCTCGAATTACGCGGTATCTTTTTAATTATACAACAACTCGGGCGGATATGCAAGTAATTTCGGCGTCCCGCTTTACAAACGCGCGGCGTTTTGCTATAATATCACTGAAAAAAACACGAGGGGTGATAAAATGGGCAGCATTGCAAGCGCAGAAATTCTGTGCGTGGGAACCGAGCTTCTTCTCGGCGACATAATCAACACCGACGCGGCGTATCTTTCGCGTCAGCTGGCGGAGCTGGGCATTCCGGTATACTATCAGGGCGTGGTCGGGGACAATCCCAAGCGGCTGACCGCGGCGCTCGGAGCGGCGCTCGGACGGGCAGAGCTTGTCGTCATGAGCGGCGGACTGGGACCGACCTGCGACGATCTGACAAAGGAGACGGTCGCGCGGTTTTTCGGGCGCGAGATGGAACTGCACGAGCCGTCGCTCGAGCGCATACGCACTTATTTTACCGAATGCGCCCGTCACATGACGGACAACAATATAAAGCAGGCCATGATGCCGCGCGGGGCGATAATCTTCCCGAACGACTACGGAACCGCGCCCGCGCTGGCGCTCGAGGGCAGCGTCCCCGGCGTCGCAGGCGAGCGGACTGTCATCATGCTGCCGGGGCCGCCGCGCGAGCTTGAGCCGCTGTTTTTCGAGCAGGTGCGGCCCTACCTTGCGCGCAGGACGGGCGGGGTGCTTGTCAGCCGCAACATAAACATTCTCGGCATGGGCGAGTCGGCGGTTGAGGACGAGCTGCGCGGGCTCATGAACAGCTCGGAGAATCCGACGCTCGCGCCCTACTGCGGCTCTGGCGAGGTGCGTCTGCGCGTGACGGCGCGCGCCGTCGACGAGGCGACCGCCCGCTCGATGTGCGACGGCATGATAGAGACCGTCCGCCGCACTGCTGTCGCGCCCTACATTTACGACATCGACTCGCCCTCGATTGAAGACACCGTCATACGCCGTCTGCGGGCGCGCGGCATGACGATAGCCTGCGCCGAGTCCTGCACGGGCGGGCTTGTTGCCAAGCGTCTGACCGACGTCGCGGGCTGCTCCGACGTATTCATGGGCGGCTGTGTGACTTACTCAAACGACGCCAAGGCACGCCTGCTGGGTGTCAGGGGCGAGTCGCTTGAGCGCTGCGGAGCGGTATCCGAGCAGGTGGCGCTTGAGATGGCGCGCGGCGTGCGCGAGCGGCTCGGCACCGACGTCGGCATTTCGACGACGGGAATTGCGGGCCCTGGCGGCGGCACGCCGGAAAAGCCCGTCGGCACGATCTGGATAGCGATAAGCACGCGCGAGCGCGAATTTGCACGTCTGTTGCGTCTCTCACCCCACCGCGAGAGGGCGTATCTGCGCACGCTGGCCTCAAATCAGGCGCTTGCGCTGACGTTTGAGGTCTGATTACGGACAAAAGTGAGCCGGTAGCCCGTCATGACGGGCTGCCGGCTCTTCTGCTGTGGATTATTCAAGAAAATCCGACTTTTTGACCTCGGCGGGGTCGGTCAGGTGCAGGTCATACTCGGGCGGGACGCGCGACATTTCGCGGTCGTAGACGTAGGGGTCGTCCTTATACTTAGTATTGAAGGGGTGGTCGACCGGTTTTTTCTTGCCTGTCTCGGGGATGTTTTTGTCGGCGGCGATGTAGGCGTCGAGCTTTGCCTTGAGGTCGGTGAGGTGCGTCGCGTTCTCGGCGTAGGTGTCGTGATCCTCGTCGAAGTTCTTATAGTAATAGTATCTGTCGCGCGCTGCGGAGTAGATCAGCTTATCGCGGTCGGTTACGAGCATAAAGACGCCGGATTTTCCGCAGCCGTACTGCGAGAACACCTCGCTATGCCGCTCGGAGAACAGGTCGACGCCGTCGTATTCGCTCTTATCGTACTCAATTCCGGCGTAGGACAGCAGTGTCGGGGCGAGGTCGACGAGCGAGCAGACGTCGCTTCTGCGGCCGGGTTTTACGCCCGGCATTTTTATCATGAGCGGGATATGCGCCGCGCCGTCCTTCATGGAGCGTTTGCCGACGGTTGAGAAGTCGCCGAGCATTTCGCCGTGGTCGGACGAGACGACGATAAGCGTGTCGTCGTACATATTTTTGCGTTTGAGCTCGGCGATTATACGCCCGACCTGCCAGTCGCCGAACGAGACGCAGGCGTAGTAGAAGTTGCGCAGACGCTTGAGGTCGAGCTCGCTGATGCCGAAGCGTTCGAGTGACATTCTCGGACAGAGCAGGGGAGCGATGTCCTTCATGTCGAAGTTGTCGGGGACGTGGGACTCGATGCCGTCGTAGCTGCGGTAGATTTTATTCCAGGGCGATGGCGGGCTGAAGGGCGGGTGCGGGTGGAAGATGGACGAGAAGAGAAAGATATTATCCTTTTCGGGGTCGGCCGAGCCGAGAAAGTCGAGGCTACGGTCGCCTATCCACTGTGTCGGGTGGTACTCGGCGGGCAGCTGCGAGACCTGCGGGACGTAGTACATATCGCTGCGCTGGCCGTTATAGTCGAAGATATTTTCGGTGACTGGCGAGCTGCGCAGAAAGGCGGAGTAGTCGTCATTGGCGAGGGGCTCCTGTGTGTAGCGCTTTTTGAAGCCGACGTTGCCGAGCAGATCCCATGCGTAGTGCATTTTACCGACGCAGCAGGAGTCGTAACCGTGTTCGGTGAACTCGGCGTAGAAGCCCTTGCCGTGGTAGGCGGGGGCGTTTTTTACGTTGCCGCAGTTGCCCGTGCGGCTAGGGTACTGTCCGGCGTGCAGCGACAGTCTCGCGGGCACGCAGACGGGAGAGGGCGTATAGCACCTATCGAAAATGACCGAATCCGCCGCGAGCGCGTCCAGCGCGGGGGTATAAATGTACGGATTTCCCAGCGCGCCGATGGCGTCATATCTCAGCTGATCGAAGAAAATAAGTAAAACGTGTTTCAAAGCAACCCCCAAGCATGAATTTCAAACCATTGTACCACACGTGCGGTGAAATGTCAAGGATGTGGGGCGTTTGCGGGCGGGCAGTGAAGGAGTGTTCCGCCGTCTGCGGACGGCGGCCAACGCCACACGGCGTTGGATCCGTGCCGCCTCCCCAAAGGCGGGCGAAAACTTTGAAAAAGGACGGGTTAAAGTTTGCGAAACGCCGGGACGTTGGGTTTTGAACGCTCAAAACCGTACATCACGTCCGTTCGCAGACCTTAACCCGCCCTTTTTGTGAAAGTTTTTGCGGGTTCTTAGGGAGCTTTTTTCAAAAAGCTCCCTAAGCGGGGTTCGGGGCAGCGCCCCGAGAGCGAGCGGTTTCCGTTCACTATATCCCAACCGCCATCCCCTTTTCCGAAAGTTTTTGCGGGTTCCAAGGGGGCTTTTTTCAAAAAGCCCCCTTGGCGGGGTCTGGGGCGGCGCCCCAGAAGACCGGTGTCCCCTCAATCATCCAAATACCTGCACGCGGCGAGGGCGGCGATGGTGCCGTCGGCGGCGGCGGTAGTGACCTGGCGGGTGCGCTTGGAGCGGCAGTCGCCGGCAACGTAGAAGCCGGGGGTCGCGGTCTGGCAGCTCTCGTCGGTGTCGAAGTAGCCGTACTCGTTGAGCGCGGCGAGGGCGGCGAAGGGCTCGTTCTCGGGCTTGAGCCCGATTGCAACGAAAATTCCGTCGACGGCAAGCTCGCGGACAACGCCGTCGTCAGAGCGAATGCGCAGCCCCTCGAGCTTGTCGGAGGCAATCAGCGAGTCGATGGTCTGATTGAATATCGACTCAATGTTCGGTCGGGCGTTTACCTGCTCGATCAGACGCCCCTCGCCCGTGAAACGGTCGAGCTTCTGAATGACAGTCACCTTGCGGCAGACCTCGGAGAGCAGTATCGCCTCCTGCAGCGCCGAGTTGCCGCCACCAATCAACGCAACATCGCGTCCCTTGTAGAACGCACCGTCGCAGACGGCGCAGAAGGATATGCCGTCGCCGAGAAACTCCTCCTCGCGCTCGAGTCCGAGCCGACGGTGCTTGCAGCCGACCGCTGCAATGACAGTCCGCCCGACATAGCTGCCGACCTCGCCCGTCACGACAAAAACGCCGTCCTTGGTCTTGGTGACGTCGGTCACAGTGTCAAACTCGGTGTCGGCACCCTGCGCGAGAACCTGCTCGACCATGGCGTCGGCTATCTCGCTGCCGCTCGATGAGGCAATGCCGGGGTAGTTTTCAATTTTGGGTGAGAAGGTCATCTGCCCGCCGAACGCGCTGCGCTCGATGAGGAGCACACTCTTTCCGGCGCGCAGACCGTAAAGCGCGGCGGTCAGCCCGGCGGGGCCGCCGCCGATTATGATAATATCGTACATTTGAAAATCCTTTCGGTTGTGATTCGCTCGGTTGCAATCCGCCGCAGACGCGGCAATGGGGCTGTCGTAACGTCTGCGCGTCCGACAGCCCCGTTGGCTGTGTCAGTCAGCGGTGCGCTGACTTTTAAGCGTACAGTCAGGCCTTGACTGCCTCGTCGATGAATCTCTGGACGGGGCCGGGGCCTGCGTACTTCTCGATGTTCTCACCATCGACCACGACGATCGTGGGCGCCTGACGCACGCCGAACTGCGTTGCAGCCTCGGGGTTGTCGTCGGCGAGAATCTTCTCGTAGGCGATACCGGCGCGGTCGAGCTTGGCGGCGGCTATTTTGCAGTTGGGGCAGGTCTTGGTCGCGAACAGAATGACGCGATGGCCGGTGTGGCGGTGCGTGCAGCCGCATCCGCAGGACGCCTGCTGCTCCTCGACGGCCTCGTTCGCGGTGCGGTCGGAGTGTGTGATCGACGCATCGGGCTTGTATACGCGTCTCTCCTTGTACTCCTGCGCCTTGCCGCTGTTCCAGTTCTGGACGGGACGGTAGTAGCCGGTTATACGGCTGTAAACCTCGGCGTCCGAGCCGCACTCGGGGCACTTGAACTGCTCGCCTGCAAGGTAGCCGTGATTGCGGCAGACCGAGTAGGTAGGCGAGAGCGTGTAGTAGGGCAGACGGTAATTTTCGGCAATCTTGCGCACGAGCGTCGCGGCGGCGCGCCAGTCGGGCAACTTCTCGCCGAGGAAGGCGTGGAAGACGGTGCCGGAAGTGTAGAGCGTCTGAAGCTCGTCCTGGATGTCGAGCGCCTCGAAAACGTCCGAGGTGAAGCCGACGGGCAGGTGGGAGCTGTTGGTGTAATAGGGGGTTCCGCCGTCCTTTGCCGCGGTGATGATGTCGGGGTACTTGGCGACATCGTGCTTTGCAAGACGGTAGGAGGTGGACTCGGCGGGAGTCGCCTCGAGGTTGTAGAGGTCGCCGTACTCCTCCTGGTAGTCGGACAGGCGCGCTCTCATGTGGTCCAGCACGTTCTTGGTGAACTCCTGCGTTTCGGGGTGCGTCATGTCGGCTCGCAGCCAGTTGGCATTGAGTCCGGCCTCGTTCATGCCGACAAGACCGATGGTCGAGAAGTGATTGTCAAACTTGCCGAGGTAGCGGCGGGTGTAGGGGTAGAGCCCGGCCTCGAGCAGACGGGTGATGACAGTCCGCTTGACCTTGAGCGAGCGGGCGGAGATGTCCATCATGCGGTCAAGTCTGCGGTAGAAGTCGGCCTCGTCCTCGGCAAGGTAGGCAAGACGCGGCATGTTGATGGTCACGACGCCGATAGAGCCCGTCGACTCGCCCGAGCCGAAGAAGCCGCCCGACTTTTTGCGCAGCTCGCGCAGATCAAGACGCAGCCGGCAGCACATCGAACGCACGTCCGACGGCTCCATATCCGAGTTGATGTAGTTTGAGAAATAAGGCGTGCCGTACTTTGCGGTCATCTCGAAGAGCAGCTTGTTGTTCTCGGTTTCCGACCAGTCGAAGTTGCGGGTGATGGAGTAGGTGGGGATGGGGTACTGGAAGCCGCGGCCGTTGGCGTCGCCCTCGATCATGATCTCGATGAACGCCTTGTTGACCATGGCCATCTCGGCCACGCAGTCGCGGTACTTGAAGCTGCACTCCTTGCCGCCGACGATGCAGTTGAGGTCGGCGAGGTCGGCGGGAACCGTCCAGTCGAGAGTGATGTTGGTGAAGGGAGCCTGCGTGCCCCAGCGCGAGGGCGTGTTGACGCCGTAAACGAAGGACTGGATGCACTGCTTGACTTCCTTATAGGTCAGATTGTCGACCTTGACGAAGGGCGCGAGGTATGTGTCGAACGAGGAGAAGGCCTGAGCGCCCGCCCATTCGTTCTGCATGATGCCGAGGAAGTTGACCATCTGGTTGCACAGCGTGGAGAGGTGTGCGGCGGGCGACGACGAAATCTTGCCCGGAATGCCGCCGAGTCCCTCCTGAATGAGTTGCTTGAGGCTCCAGCCTGCGCAGTAGCCGGTCAGCATGGAGAGGTCGTGGATATGTATATCGGCCGAGCGGTGGGCGTTGGCGATTTCGTCGTCATAGACCTCGCTGAGCCAGTAGTTGGCGGTGATAGCGCCCGAGTTTGAGAGAATGAGTCCGCCGACGGAATAGGTGACAGTGGAATTCTCCTTGACGCGCCAGTCGGCGGCCTTGAGGTAGCTGTCGACGACGTTCTTGTAGTCGAGCACGGTGTTGCTCATGGAACGCAGCTTTTCGCGGTTGCGGCGGTAGAGGATGTAGGCCTTGGCCACGTCGGCATAGCCTGCCTGACTGAGCACCTCCTCAACGCTGTCCTGCACGTCCTCAACGGAGATGAGATCCTCCTTTACCTTGGGGGCAAAGTCGGCTGTCACCTTGAGCGCGAGAAAATCGATGATATTCTGGGTGTAGGGCTTTTCGATGGCGTCGAAGGCCTTGGTGATGGCGTTGCTGATTTTGGTGATGTTGAAATCAGCTATCTTGCCGTCTCTTTTAACGACTCTGTACATTGGTTTTTCCTCCGATAGGTCATTTATATTGAAATTTTTTATTTTTCACATTCCGCGCAGCTCGGCGGAGGGAATATATTTGCGGACTATGTCGAGATAGCGCCGCATGTCGTCGTGGGATACGCCCTTGGTTCCCGGTACGATAAGCGCGCCCGAGTCGACGAAATTCTGAAGAAAATACCGCTTCTCGCCGCACAGCCAGCGGCCGATGTCCTCCATGTCGGCGTCGGTGTGCAGACCGCTCACCACCGTCGTGCGGAACTCGTGCTCAACGCGCACCTCGCGCAGCATCCCGACGCTGCGCTCGATGGCCGCCATGTCGACAGTCTTGCAGCCGACGGTCGCGGGGTACTTTTCGCGCGAGTTTTTGATGTCCATGGCGACGTAGTCGACGAGACCCTCGTCAATCAGCGAGGCGAGCACATCAGGACGCGTGCCGTTGGTGTCGAGCTTGATCTCGTAGCCGTAGCGGCGGATGAGGCGGAGCAGATCGGGCAACTCGGGTCGCAGCGTCGGCTCGCCGCCCGTGACGGCGACGCCGTCAAGCAGTCCCGCACGCTTTTTTAAGAAAGCTTCGAGCTCGGCGTAGCTTATGTGCTGCGCGCCCTCAAGCTCGGTCACGAGCGGGGCGTTATGACAGAAGGGACACCGAAAATTGCATCCGGAGAGAAACACGGTTGCCGCCGTCCTGCCGGGAAAGTCCAGCAGAGTGAGCTTGGAAAGCCCGTTAATTGTCGGCTCCATACGACACACCTCCCCCCGAAACGTTCGACAGTGCTATTATAACATCAGATAATTTGCTTTTCTGTGACAAAGTCACAATGCAGCTTGTTTTCTTGAAATTCGACACAATATATAGATGCGAGGTCTTGTTTTTGTGTGTTTTTGCCTATATCTTGTGGTACATATCCCGAAAATGACCCACTGGCAGGGGCGTTTTGCAAAAGACCACATTATTATAATGATACCCGCCGCCGCTGATGCCGCCCGGCGGCGGCCACAGTGTGACGGCGCTGTGACGGCAGAGTGAGGCGGCAGTGCCGCAACCATGATTTGGAAGACGTAGCAAGCCGGACTGCGGCGGCCGACCGCCCGGCGGCAGGCCGCCGGGCGGAGTGACGCAGGGCAGGGAGGCGACGGGGCGCGTTTTGACCGTTTTTTGCGGCTGTGTTATTGACTAAATATCCAAAAATGAAGGTTTGAAACGCAAAAATATCATTTTTTCAGCGAAATTTTGGATAAAAATGTTTTGAAGTTGAAAATAGTATTGACAACGGGCCGACATTTTGATATAATTATCGAAACATAAGGTGGTTGTCCGATGAAGGCGGATGGATGGTGACGTCCGTGACGTCGGCGGCGCCCTGTGTTAATCCGGGTAAACAAAATTTTTTAATAAGGAGACAAAAACCATGAGTAAGACTCTGAGACGGGTTCTTAGCCTCGTTATGGTTGTCTGCATGCTGTTCACGATGGCTGTCATCTTCTCCAGCTGCAAGGACAAAACACCGAATGACGACACCAAAACACCGGCCGAGGTCAAGACCTACACCTACAAGAGCTACACGACTGCCCTTGGCAACAACTGGAATCCCCACACCTGGGAGACCAGTGCTGATGACTCCATTCTCGGCTACCTTACCAGCCCGTTCTGCGATCTGTCCATCAAGGACTCCGCAAACGGTGTCTACCAGTGGGTATACGAGATGGCCACCTCCATTGCCGACGTTACCAAGGACCACAAGGATGACCTGACAAAGTACAAGGTCACGCTGCCTGAGGGCAAGACTGCCGCAGACATCGATTCCGGTTACGTCTATGAGATCAAGCTGAATCCCGACGCAAAGTGGGAGAACGGCGAGAAGATCACTGCTGACGACTACATCTACTCCATGGAGCAGCTTCTCAACTCCAAGATGAGAAACTATCGTTCCAATCTGTACTGGGGTGGTGAGTCTGCCGTTGCAGGCGGTCTCGCATTCTACAACTCTGAGGCTCCTATTTACGAGGCTATGGTTCCCGCTTACGAGACCGAGGGTGACTACTCCTACGATCTCGACGCAGGTATCGCTAAGGGCGAGGTTTACGTCAGCCTCTCCAGCACTGAGACCACTCTGACTGGTTCCAGCTACACCCTTAACAGCCTCCACTCCGACTACGGTGCCGGCGACGACGCTGACTACAAGGTTATCGCTGATGCTGAGAACGTATACGGCTACACCAAGGTCACCGCTGAGAACAAGGAAGTTGTCATGCGCATCCTGAAGGCTTGCCTCGCTCTGTTCGGTATCACTGAGGACGCAGACATTGCCAACTACACCAAGGAAGCTCTCTTCATCAACACCGGTAAGGTCGGCGAGAAGGTCGGCTACGATGCAGTCGGCTGCTACAAGGTTGACGATTACACCATCCGTTACGTCTGCCAGACCAGCATCGAGCTCAACTACTTCCTCACCTCCTGCACCTCCACCTGGCTTGTTTACAAGCCCCTGTACGAGGCCGGTAAGGACACCACCGGTGAGCTTGTTACCACCAACTACGGTACCTCCAAGGAGACCACCATGTCCTACGGTACCTACAAGCTGAGCTCTCTCCAGGAAGACAAGCAGATAGTTTTCGTTCAGAACGAGAACTGGTACGGCTTTGAGAAGCAGGAAGACGGCTCTCTCATTTCCTACACCAACTTCGAGGTTGACGGTAAGAAGGTACAGCAGTACCAGACCACCAAGGTCGTCATCGACGTTATGAAGGAAGACGCCGCTAAGCTGGCCTTCATGAAGGGCGAGCTTTCCGACTGGTCTCCTGAGCCTGACGACCTTGTCACCTACGCAACCTCTGACCAGCTCTACAAGGTCGACGAGACCTACACCATGTCCTTCTTCTTCGACACCGGCGTCGAGGCTCTGAAGACCATGGACGCCTCCAAGGGCAACCAGAACTCCGTTGTTCTTTCCAACACCAACTTCCGTAAGGCTATGTCCCTTGCTATCGACAGAGCTAAGTATGTCACTGCTACTTCCGGTTACAAGCCTGCATACGCCATTATGAACAACCTGTACTTCTACGACGTTTACAACGATCCTACCTCCTCCTACCGTAACTCCGACGAGGCTATGCAGGCTATCTGCAACCTCTACGGCGTTGAGTACGGCGAGGGCAAGGCTTATGCTACTCTGAAGGAAGCATATCAGTCCATCAACGGCTACAACCTCACCGAGGCTAAGGCTCTGATGAAGACCGCTTGTGATGAGCTTGTCGCTGCCGGCCTCTACAAGGCAGGCGAAAACATCAAGGTTCGCATAGGCTGGGCTAAGGGCGCGCTTCAGTCCTCTGACCAGAAGTGCGTTGCGATGCTGAACGAGTTCGTTAACGCTGCTCTCGAGGGCTCCGGCTTCGGCAAGATCACCTTCGAGGCTGTCGGCAACATCGAGAACCGCTATGCCGACGTTGCAAAGGGCGAGTACGCTATCGGCTACGGTGCATGGGGCGGCGCTGCCTTCTACCCGTTCCGTAACTTCCAGGTCTACATGGATCCCGCTAACTACGACATCCATGAGGCCGGCTGCTGGGATCCTACCTCCACTAAGTGGACTCTGAAGGTCAAGGGTGAGGATGTCACCATGACCTGCCAGGAGTGGTCCAACTGCCTTGTCGGTAACGGTAAGTACGCTAACGAGGGCTTCGATGTCAAGCTGTCCATCACGGCTCAGCTCGAGGAAATGTACCTCAAGCTGTACTATCGTATCCCGCTCTGCGGCACCACCGCCTGCTCCATGCTGTCCTACCAGGTTAAGTACTACACCGAGGACTACAACATCATGTATGGCTTCGGCGGTATGCGCCTGATGTCCTTCGAGTACGACGATGCTGCATGGGCAGAGTTCGTCGCAAGCAAGAACGGAACTCTTAACTACGAATAAAACGTAGCTTCCAGGATCGCCCGATCCTGATACGGGTGGGCGGAGGTATTCTTACCTCCGCCTGTCTACGATTTTCGGCAACGGCGCCCGGCGGGGGCAAAATCCCTCCGGGCGTTCACCGATATTATCAAGGAGACAACTGATGGCAAAATATGTTATCAAAAGAGTTCTGTTGATGCTGTTCACACTTTTCGTGATAACCACGATCTGCTTTATGCTGATCAGAATTCTCCCGCGCGAGCTGCCTCTGGACAAGAACCAGCGGGATGTTATACTCGCGCGCTTTGAAGCACTCGGCTACAATAAGCCTCTGCTCGTTCAATACGGCATTTACCTTAAAAATATCATAACAAGCTGGGATTTCGGTACCTCGTGGTACATATCCTTCCGTACTCCCGCATGGGAGGTTCTTACCGGCCGCCTGCTGCCTACGGTGATGGTAAACCTTTATTCGCTCCTGTTTTCGACGCCTCTCGGCATCGTCCTCGGTATTTACGCTGCAATCAGAAAGAACCGTTGGCAGGATCACGTCATAAGCACCCTTGTTATGGTGTTTGTTTCTGTGCCGAGCTATGTTTATGCGTTCTTAGTGCAGTATTTCTTCTATCTTAAATGGAATTTGTTCCCGCTTACTGTTTATTCGCTGGCCGACGCGGGCGGCTCCTGGTTCTCCGGTAAGATGTTTTACAGTATGGTACCGGCAATTCTGGCACTGTCGTTCGGTTCGATAGCCTCGCTCTGCCGCTACACCCGTGCCGAGCTTACCGAGGCCTTAACTTCCGACTATATGCTTTTGGCCCGCACCAAGGGTCTGACGCGGTCGCAGGCGACTGTGCGTCACGCCATGAAAAACGCCATGGTGCCGATTCTGCCTATGATTATTTCCGGCTTTATCGGTATTCTGGGCGGCTCCATGGTCATCGAGCAGATATTCTCGATCCCCGGTGTCGGTCAGCTTTACATCAAGTCCATAAATCTGCTTGACTACGACGTGTTCATGATGGACACGGTGTTCTACACGTTTGTCGGTCTGCTGGCAGGCATCGTGGTCGACATCAGCTATGGCTTCATAGATCCGAGAATAAGAATGGGGGAGAGATAAAATGCAGGATAACAAGTTTGAAAGCATCCCCGGCGAAAAATTCGAGTTTGCCAACCACGGCGAGCGTATCTCGGATAAAAAGTTTGATGACAAGCCCATAGGCTATTTCAAGGACGCGTGGATGCGCTTCTGCCGCAACAAAGCGTCTATCGTCGCGGCGCTTATCATCGTGGTGATAGTCCTCTTTGCCCTGCTGACCCCGCTGCTGACCTTCCGCTTTGACGCCAAGTTCATGGACACATATTATCAGAAGATGGGTCCCCGCAACCTGACGCTGAACAAGATAGGCCTCGCTGACGGCGGCACCGACCGTAAGTACACAGAGAAGGGTCTTATCGCGGTTTACGCCGTCGGTATGGGCGCGCTTGACTACGACGGCCACGGCCCGACACTTGCCGATTCCTACGAGTCCGAGTATCAGCCGATTATCAAGAACCACGGTCTCAACGGCGACGAGAACGACGCGCAGTCGCGTTACGAAGCGCGCGTTGACACCTACCTTGCAGTCGGATTCCTCTACCTCAGCGTAGAGCGCAGCGAGTACGACGCAATCGTTGCGTGGGAGAAGGAAACGGGCAAGCATGTGCTTTACCCGCTCGTTGAGCTCAACGAGTACAACCCCGACCCCACCAGCACCTCCGGTAACTACTGGTACAAGATGAACTCCAAATATGAGCCCGTCAAGACGCGTGCCGACGGCAGCGTCCGCCGCATCAGACTGTCCGACGACATGGTGCTCGAGGATAACTACAAGCGCAACGAGGACGGCTCGCTCAAATACTACGAGTACACCGGCGGCGGCACGACCGAGACCGCTATGTACAAGGTGAGAGTTCTTTACTACAACTACTATCAGTTCAAGAACGGCTTTGAGCCGGAGTACATCTTCGGCACCGACTCGCAGGGCTACGACATGTCGCTCCGCCTTGCAAACGGCGTGCGTCTGAGTCTGCTGGTTTCTGTCTGTGTGTCGCTCATCAACTTCATCCTCGGCGCCGTCTACGGCTCTATCGAGGGCTACTACGGCGGTACGACTGACCTCGTCATGGAGCGTATTTCGGATATTCTGTCCGGTGTGCCCTTCATCGTCGTGGCGACGCTGTTCCAGATACACCTTGCGTCCAAGGTCGGCCCGATTCCAAGTCTGCTGTTTGCCTTCGTGATGACGGGCTGGATCGGCACCGCGTCGCTTGTGCGCACGCAGTTCTACCGCTTCAAGAACCAGGAATACGTCATGGCTGCCCACACACTCGGCGCAAGCGATGCGCGTATTATAATGAAGCATATTTTCCCCAACTCGCTCGGTACCATGATTACGTCGTCGGTGCTTGTCATTCCCGGCGTTATCTTCAGCGAGAGTATGCTGAGCTACCTCGGCATCATCAAGCTGGGCGGCGCGGAGTCGACATCCCTCGGTACGTTGCTGTCCGACGCGAGCGCAATCTGGACAAACTACCCGCACCTCATGCTGTTCCCGGCGATTATCATATCGCTGCTCATGATCAGCTTCAACCTGTTCGGCAACGGTCTGCGTGACGCGTTCAACCCGTCACTGCGCGGAGTGGAGGAATAAGACATGGATAAAATACTTCAGGTCAAGAGACTGACTGTCTCCTTCCGTACTCCCGGAGGAACACTTAAGGCAGTACGCGACATCTCCTTCGACCTTGAGCGCGGCAAAACGCTGGCTATAGTCGGAGAATCCGGCTCGGGTAAGTCGGTTACATCAAAGGCCATCTTAGGCATTCTTGCCGGAAACTCGATTCTCGAGAGCGGCGAGATACTGTACGACGGCAAGGATCTGCTCAAGCTGCCCGAGACGGATATGTGCAAGATCCGCGGCGACAAAATCTCGATGATATTCCAGGATCCGCTGTCGTCGCTCAACCCGATCGTCAAGATCGGTAAGCAGATAACCGAGGCTATGCTGCTTAAAAACAAGGGCAACCGCCGTGAGGCGAGAGCTCAGTTCAACTCGCTGCTCGCGACGCTTAAGGCGTGCATGATTGCCTCCGGAAAGCCCGCCGACGAGACTGGCCGCCTCATTTCCACATTCAATAAGTTCAACATTGAGGCCATCACGCTGGAGAACGCCTACAACGCCTCCCGCCGCCGCGCCGAGGAATGCCTCGGCGAGATAGCGGACTTCAGGTTCATGCTCGAGAGAAAGCAGAACGTTGATGTTTCGCTCAGACTCAAGAGCCTGTGCCAGAAGCTCGACCAGGTGAGTGACAAATATCTGCTCGCGGGCCGCGGCGCCGAGCTTGCCGCCTTCGTGCAGCAGCTCAAGACGGCCGCCTCCCACTACAAGGAGGACAAGAGCCGCGACAAGGACAAGGCTCTCGAGCTGCCCGGAGAGATTCAGAACCCGCTGAACGCCATTTCGGCCGTTCTCGAGGGCATTCTGGCCGGTGAGCGCCCCAACTTCTTCCGTATCGGCTACTGGTACATGAAGAACCCCGGCGATGACCTCTCGACGCTGCCCGTCGAGGAGGCGAACGCCCGCGCGCTCGAACTGCTTAACCGCGATTTCATGGACGAGTTCATCGAGTTCGAGAAGAGCGCCATCCGCTACTCCACCGACAAGGCTCGCGAGGGCAAGAAGGCTGTCGTCGACAGACTGGAGCAGTTCAAGGGCTTCTTCGGCGCTGATTTCGACAAGGCCGAGGCCAAGCGCCTGACGCGTGAGGTCGCGGAGCTGGTGGATAAGTCCATTGACCGCCTTGCAACCGTCAAGGACAGCATCGCTTACACCTTCCGCACCAGCATGGACAACGCCATCGACAAGTATTTCTACTACAAGGTCAAAAACCCCCGTGAGGAGGCGCGCTTTGAGCGTCAGACCGCCAAGCGCGAGGCGCTGATTGCCCGCGGCAAGCAGGTCGACTGGAAGGTCGTCCCCAAGTCTGTGTGCGACCTTGATATGATGCGTCAGAACATTATAGACATCATCGACCGGCTTGAGAATCACTACAAGAGCTATCTGACCTCCGATGAGGAGGATCTGCAGGTTCGTGCCATCGGTCTTATCGACTACCTCAAGGACAAGGCCTCGGCCGTGGTTTACACCGTCACCAAGGCCATGGCAAAGGAGAAGGCCATCAAGCTGATGGAGGAGGTCGGTATCCCCGAGCCGCGTATACGTTACTACCAGTACCCGTTCGAGTTTTCCGGCGGTATGCGTCAGCGTATAGTTATTGCTATCGCGCTGGCAGCCAATCCCGATATACTCATCTGCGACGAGCCGACCACCGCGCTTGACGTTACCATTCAGGCGCAGATTCTCGAGCTCATCAACAACCTCAAGCGCGAGCGCAATCTGTCCGTTATCTTCATTACCCACGACCTCGGCGTCGTGGCCAACATGGCGGACGATATTGCAGTCATGTACGCAGGCAAGATAGTTGAGTACGGCACGGCGGACGATATTTTCTACGATCCGCGTCACCCCTACACCTGGGCGCTGCTGTCCTCAATGCCGGACCTCGACACCAACGAAAAGCTGGACGCCATCCCCGGCACGCCGCCTAACATGATTTTCCCGTCCGTCGGAGACGCGTTTGCGGCGCGTAACAAGTATGCAATGAAGATAGACTTCGAAAAACAGCCCCCCATGTTCCGCATTTCGGATACCCACAGCGCGGCGACATGGCTGCTGCACCCCGATGCGCCCAAGGTCGCGGTTCCCAAGATCATCACCGACCGTATCGAGCGCATGAAGAAAGCACTGGCGGAAGGAGAAGCACATGAACAGCAATAATAACAATGAACAGCAGGAAGTGCTGCTCCGGGTAGAGCATCTGTGCCAGTACTTCAAGGTCAAGGGACACGAGACGCGCGCGGTTGACGACGTCAGCTTCGACATCAAGAAGGGCGAGGTGTTCGGCCTGGTCGGCGAGTCCGGCTGCGGAAAAACGACGACCGGCCGCTCGATAATCAAAATTTACGACATCACCTCAGGCAGCATTTACTTCAAGGGACAGCGCATCTGCGCCGGCACGCGCTCGTACTACGAGCACATCGCCGCCTCCCGCAAGGAGACTGCCGCCCGCGTCAGCGAGCTTAAGAAGGACTCGGCCGCCAACCCCGGCAACAAGGCGGCGAACGACGCCAAGATCGCCGAGCTTCAGGCCGCGCTCAAGCAGTCCATCGCGCACGACCTCGAGGAGATACGCAGCGCAAAGTACGACCACAAGCACTCCGACCGTGAGTACGCCGAGCGTCTTGTCGCACAGCTGAAGGCGGAGTACGAGCCCCGTCTCAAGGCGGCGGCCGGAAAGCCCGAGGAAGCGGCGCTCAAGAAGGAGTACCGCGACAAGCTGAGAGTCGCCAAAAAGACCAAGCTGATAACGCAGATTCAGATGATATTCCAGGATCCCGTGGCCTCGCTGAACCCCCGTATGACGGTTCGCGAGATCATCTCCGAGGGACTGGTCATCAACGGAATCAAGGATAAAAAGTACATCGACGAGAAGGTGTACGAGATACTCGAGATGGTGGGGCTTGTCCGCGAGCACGCAGGGCGTTACCCGCACGAGTTCTCGGGCGGACAGAAGCAGAGAGTCGGCATCGCGCGTTCGGTCATTATGAACCCGGAGATGCTTATCGCCGACGAGCCCGTTTCGGCGCTTGACGTGTCGATTCAGGCGCAGGTCATCAACCTGCTCAACGAGCTTCGCGAGAAGCTGAACCTGACCATTCTGTTCATCGCGCACGACCTGTCGGTCGTCAAGTATTTCTCCGACCGTATCGGCGTTATGTACTACGGCAAGATGGTCGAGCTTGCGGACTCGGATGAGCTGTTTGCTCACCCGCTGCACCCCTACACTCGCGCACTTCTGTCGGCCATCCCGCTGCCTGACCCGCACACGGAGAAGCAGCGCACGCGTATAATCTACAACGCGATAGCCGAGCACGATTACAGCGTTGACAGGCCCTCGCTGCGTGAGATTACGCCGGGGCACTTTGTCCGCTGCAACGACGCGGAGGAGGCTCGATACCGCAAGGAGCTCGGGCTGTGAAGGACAAAATAATCAAGACCCTGTTAAAATACGGCATAACAGCGGCCGTTGGAGGGCTGATGGCGTTCGCCGTCATCTCCTTCCACGGCTACGCCGACGCCGCAGACAGTGCCGAGCGCTGCCGCATACTTGCGGACGCGTTCACCATACCGGGCGTGGTGCTCATGCTGTGCGCGGCGCTTGTGTGGATTTCGAATGCGGGCATGTTTTACGGTCTGTCCTACCTCGCAGGTCGCGCGGTTCTCGCGCTGTTCCCGATGGGGCGGACGTTCGAGAAGCACGAGCGGTACGCGGACTACGTCCTGCGCAAGCGCGAGAAGGGCGGCGTCCACGGCTACGGCTTTATTTTCCACGTCGGCGCGGCATTTTTTGCGGTTGCAGTGGTCTTTATTATAAGGTTTTACGGTTTATCTGAATAAATTGATTTTGCGGTTCCCGCGGGTGAGGCCTGCGGGAACCGTTTGTTGATGAAGGTGGGTCGCCCGGAGAGCCCCAACCGGGGCGCAGGTTCCCTCCTGCCAAAACAAACGCCCCCCGCAGGCCTCACCCGCGGGAACCGCAAATCAATTTTAGGCTTCACCGCGTAATTCCGATGGTGCAATTGCGCAGTCAGATTTTTCGTCAGATGAAACAAAAGTTCGCAGGCTGTAGCAGCGCTACAGGCAAGAATTTTTGTGAAATATGACGGAAAAGATGCAAGCAAGTGTGTCGCTCGGACATTGCGCGGTGATGCCTTAACCAATCAGCATACAGGCATATGCAATAGCCCGCCTCTCACACCGCTACCGCAGCAGCTCCGGCATGGCCTCGATCATGTTCTGCACGAATATGCCGTAGCCGCGTGTCGGGTCGTTTATCAGCACGTGGGTCACGGCGCCGACCAGCTTGCCGTTCTGTATGATGGGACTGCCGCTCATGCCCTGGATGATGCCGCCTGTCCGCTCGAGCAGCGCCGGGTCGGTCACAGTGACCGTGAAGCACTTGTTCGTCCGACTGCCCGCGTCGATGGCAGACAGCTCCACGCTGTACCGGCAGGGCTTGTTGGTGTCGAGCGTGCACCAGATATAGGCCGCGCCCGGCTTGACCTCGTCGCGCGTCGCGACAGGCAGTGCGCTCTCGGGCGGCTCGTCCGGCAGCTGCGAGAAGATACCGTAAACCCCGTTTTCCGTGTTGCCGACAAGCGTGCCGCATTTGCCCGAGCTGAAATAGCCCTTGATCTCACCCGGATCGCCCGCAATGCCCCGAGTCAGCCCGCTGACCGTCACACCCGTGACGTAGCCGCGCTGCATGGGAATGAGCTCGCCCGTCTCGCCGTCGCATATTCCGTGCCCGAGACCCGCAAATGCGCCCGTTTCGGGCATAATAAATGTGACCGTTCCGATTCCGGCCCCGCTGTCGCGTACCCAGACGCCCGTTTTGTACCGGTTCTCCGACCGGCAGAACACCGGCGAGAGTGTGAATTTGAGCTCGCGCCCGTCGCGCCGACAGGTCAGCACGACCGGACTGCCGCCCGACTCCTCTATTATCTGCGTCAGCTGCGTGCTGCCGCTCAGTGTGACGCCGTTGACCGCCGTTATGACGTCCTTGAGCCGCAACCCGGCCGCATAGGCAGGGTTGACCTTGCCGCCGTCCGTCTCTATGTCGCAAAAGCCGACGACAAGCACGCCTTCGGTGTGAAATTTCACACCGAAGGCCATGCCCCCGGGGCTCAACTTCAGCTCTCTTGTGTCGACCGACGTGCCGCCCGCAAGGCACTCCGCGGCGTACTTACTGCCCCCGGCGGGACTCAGCGTAAATATTATAATGATGACCGCAAGCAGTGCGGTAATACGTTTTATCTTATTTTTCATGGGAATTGCTTCCTTCTTATCGGTGATTGACGCCGCAGAGGCGCTCAATACTAATTTGCACCGTCGGCGCGCGTTTGATGTGTAACAATTTATTTTCGCAAAACCAATTTTTTTGCCCGACACGCCCGCGGAGCGCAAAAAAACTATTGACAAACCGGCAGCCTTGCATTATAATTAGTTAGCAAACTAATTATAATCCGAGGAGTAAAAGAAAATGGATAAAAAACTGTTTTCACGTCCGAAACTGCCCTGCGGAATCAAGGAATCTCCGCCCATGGTGATACACGACATATCGCGTCTGTACGCCGCGAAAATGCGCGAAAACGAAAGCGAAATGCAGCAGTTCAGCGTCCGGCACATTGTGATGAACCTCGCCTTTGAGGACGGACTCACCCAGCTCGAACTGGCGCGTCGCACCCATCTGTCAACGCCGACGGTCAGTATCACGGTCAAGCGGCTGGAGTCGCTCGGCTACGTCCGGCGCGTGCCTGATCAGGACGACATGCGCGCCCTGCGCGTCCACCTGACAGAGCGCGGCCACGAGCTGGTCGAGACCTCGCACCGTGCCTCCGTTGCGGCGGACAACATACTCATGGAGGGCTTCACCGCCGAGGAGAGCGAGACGCTGCTCGCCCTGCTTAACCGTATGCGCAAAAACATTTCAAGAGACCTCGGTCTGGAAGGAGAATAAGCCCGCACATGAAAAAACTCGCAAAATACCTTCGTCCCTACTGGTATCTCGCGCTGCTCTCACCGCTCATGATGATAGGCGAGGTGGTCGCGGATCTGTTCCAGCCTAAGCTGATGTCGGTCATTGTCGACTGCGGCATCGTCGGCTCGGCTGACATTGCCGACTCACCGCTCGCGCTGTTCTTCATGCGCCTTTTCTGCGGGGAGGGGCCGTATACCTCGATGCAGATTATCATCTGCATCGGCGCGGCCATGATGCTTCTGGTCGTCATCGGCGGATTTTTCGGCACATTCTGCGCCTTCACTGCCGCCAAGGCCGCGCAGAGCTTCGGCCACGACCTGCGCTGTGACGCCTATGGCCGCGTCATGTCGCTGTCCATCGAGCAGACGGACAAATTCACCACCGGCTCGCTCGTCACCCGTATGACAAACGACATTTCCACTGTCACCGACTTTGTCGAAATGCTCATACGCATGTTTGTCCGCGCGCCCATTTTCTTTGTCGGCGGCACTATCATGCTGCTGACGCTTGACCTCGGCTTCGGCACCGTGCTGCTTTGCGCGCTGCCTGTGCTCATAGTCATGCTCGTGCTGGTGCTCTCGCGCGCCACGCCGCTGTTCTCGCAGGTGCAGACCCGGCTTGACAAGGTCAACTCGGTTGTGCAGGAGAACGTCGGCGGCGCGCGCGTCGTCAAGGCGTACGTCCGCGAGGAATACGAAAACGAGCGTTTCGACAAAGCCAACAGCGCACTGCGCGACACAAACTACCGTGTTCTGCGCATATTCGCCGTCATGTCGCCCATACTTAACATTATAATGAACGGCGCGGTCATCGCCGTCATTCTCATCGCCGGGCTGCGCGGCAGAGCCGCGGACGCGACGGTGTCCGTCGGCTCCATCATGGCCGCGATTACATACATAACGCAGGTGTTAAGCTCGGTCATGATGGTGACGATGATGTTCCAGTCCGTCTCGCGTGCGGGCGCTTCGTCGCGCCGCGTGGTCGAGGTGCTGGAATCCGCCCCCGTCATACGCTCGGGCGAGCGCGAGGGGGACACGGCGGACGTCTGCGTTTCCTTCCGGAACGTCGGCTTCCGCTACCCCGGCACGACCGGCCGCCCCGTGCTGCACGACATCAACCTTGACGTCCACCGCGGCGAGGTGCTCGCCGTCATCGGCGCGACAGGCGCCGGAAAGACCTCGCTTGTCAACCTCATCCCGCGCTTTTACGACGCCACCGAGGGCAGCGTGACCGTCGACGGGCTCGACGTCCGCGAATGGGACGTGCACCGTCTGCGCGAGCGCATGGGCTTTGTCATGCAGAAGAGCGAGCTGTTCTCGGACACCGTCGCGGGCAACATACGCTGGGGCAAGCCCGACGCCACCGACGCTGAGGTCGAGGACGCCGCCGACGTCGCGCAGGCGTCCGGCTTCATAAACGGCTTCAATGAGGGCTACAATACCTTCATCGCCGAGAAGGGCGCGTCGCTCTCGGGCGGACAGAAGCAGCGCATGTCCATCGCGCGTGCGCTGGTGCGCAAGCCCGAGATACTTATACTTGACGACTCCACCTCCGCCCTCGACCTCTCGACCGAGGCGCGGCTCCAGGCGGCACTCCGCTCGCGCCTTGCCGGTACGACTGTTATAATGATAGCCCAGCGTATCGCCAGCGTGCGCAACGCCGACCGCATCGCCGTCATCGAGAACGGCACCATAAAGGACTGCGCTCCGCATGACGAGCTCATGAAAATCAGCGCAGCCTACCGCGATATTTACGATTCACAGATGCAAAGCAACAGCGAAAAAGCAAAGGAGGTAAGCGAAAATGAATAATCAGCCTCCCAAAAGAGAGCAGAACGCGCCCCGCATGACCATGGGCCCGGGCGGGCGTCCCGGACGCGGCCCCGGCGGACCCATGGGCGGCCGCATGGCGGCCGAGAAGCCCAAGAACGCCGGCAAGACCGTTACGAGACTTATACGCTACATAGGCAAGAGCCGAGTCGCGCTCATATCCATGCTTGTGATAATGCTGACCGTCACGGCGCTCGAGCTGCTCGGCCCCATGCTTCAGAGCAACGCCATCGACACCTTCGAATATTCAAGCAAAACCGGACTTATTGTCCATTTTTCCGACTACACCGTCACCGTCACGGACGAGAACGGCGTCGTCACCACCGAGGAGCGGCACGGACTGGCCTTCTTCCTCATCACAATGGCCGTGGTGTTCGTCGTGACCGCCGTCCTGACCTTCTTCCAGGGGCTCATCTCGGCCAAGCTGTCGCAGCTGACCGTCTACACCATGCGCCGCGACCTGTTCCGCAAGATAAGCAAGCTGCCCATAAGCTACACCGACACGCACCGCCACGGCGACATAATGTCGCGCATGACAAACGACGTCGAGAACGTTTCGAACGCCGTCTCGCAGTCCATCACCTCGCTGTTCTCAAGCGCGCTGACGCTCGTGGGCGCGCTGGTCATGATGCTGTACTACAGCTGGCTGCTGACCATCGTCGCCTGTGTGACCATACCGCTGACGATAATAATATCGTCCACTCTCGCGAAATTCATGCGTCGGCACTACGTCCGCCGCCAGCAGCTGCTCGGCCGCCTCAACGGTCAGGTCGAGGAGATGGTGACGGGCTACAAGACCGTCGTCGCATACGGCAAGGAGCCCGAGGCCGTCCGCGATTTCGGCGTGACGAGCGAGGAATTCAGTCAGGTCAGCATCAAAGCGCGCGTCTGGGGCGGCATTATGGGTCCGCTGATGAATATTCTCGGCAACCTTCAGTACCTGCTCATCGCCGCGTTCGGCGGCTATCTGCTGCTGAATCCCACCAGCGGAATGCGCGCCATCAGCGTCGGTAACATTCAGGCGATGCTGCAATATTCCAAGAAATTTTCCCGCCCGATAAATGAAATCGCCAACCAGTACGCCAACATTCTCACCGCTCTCGCGGGCGCCGAGCGCATTTTCGAGATAATGGACAGCGCTGACGAGATCGACGAGGGTCGCCGCGCTCTTGACGTTGCCTCCGTGCGCGGCGACATAGACTTCTCCGACATTCACTTCTCCTACGTCCCCGGCGAGCCTGTGCTCAAGGGACTCAACCTCGACGTGAAGGCAGGACAGAAGGTGGCCATCGTCGGTGCGACCGGCTCGGGAAAGACCACCATCGTCAACCTCCTGACGCGCTTCTATGAGGTCGACAGCGGCCGAATTACCATCGACGGTGTCGACATCCGCGACGTGCCCAAGGACGACCTGCGCCACGCCATTGCCATAGTGCTTCAGGATACCGTGCTCTTCTGCGACAGCATACGTCAGAACATAAAGTACGGCCGTTCCGACGCGACGGATGAGCAGATGCGCGCCGCCGCCGCGACCGCCCGCGCCGACACCTTCATCGACCGTCTGCCCGACGGCTACGACACGCAGCTCGCCGAGTCTGGCAGCAACCTCTCGCAGGGACAGCGCCAGCTGCTATCGATTGCCCGCGCCGTGCTCGCTGACCCCAAGATACTGATACTTGACGAGGCCACGTCGTCCGTCGACACGCGCACCGAGATGCATATTCAGCAGGCCATGGTCGCGCTCATGAAGAACCGCACCTCGCTTATAATCGCGCACCGCCTGTCTACCATACGCGACGCGGACAAGATAGTCGTCATAAAGGACGGTGTCGTCGCCGAATCGGGCGACCACGAAACGCTGCTCGCCCTCGGCGGCGAGTACAGCAAGCTGTACAGCAACCAGTTCGCGGGGATTGCGACATGATGACAGTCGCTGACGAGCTGCACTTTGACCGCGTCTGCCGCGACGTCCTGCTCGCCGACCGCGACCGCGACGGCATCGGCACGCTCAAAGAAAAAAAGCTGCACACAATGCTCAAATTCTTTGTGTGCGAGGACAAAAGCTGTCACGAAATTAAACTCGGGCTGCCGGGGCAGCCCGCATTGCCGGGGCAGCTCGAGTCGCCCGAGTCATCCGTTCCGGAGGACGGCGCGCGGGCGCGCGGCTTCGTCGCAGACGTGCTCCGCGGGGACGACATATTCGAGATACAGACCGGCTCGCTCTACCCGCTGCGCGACAAAATAGAGTTTTACCTCTGTCAGACAGGGTACAACGTCACCGTCATTCACCCGCTCGTAGCGAAAAAGCGCGTGACCTACCTCTCGCCCGTCGACGCGCACGTCGTCCGCCGGGTGAGCTCGCCCAAGCACGAGCGCGCGGTCGACATGGTAGCCGAGCTCTATTCGCTGCTTCCGTTTCTCGGCAACCCGCGCCTGCACATCCGGGCTATGATGCTCGAGATGGAGGAGTTCCGCATTCAGAACAAGCGCGGCCGCCACGGTGCCATACGCTACGAGAAAATCCCGACGCGGCTGCTCGACATTCTCGACTTCAACGCGCCCGACGACTATCTCCCCCATTTTCCCGCCATGCTGCCGTCCGGGTTCACGGCGTCCGAGTTCGGCCGGGCGGCAGGACTTCGCGGCATGGACGTATATTCGGCACTCAAGGTGTTCGTCGCGATGGGACTCGCCGCGCCTTACGGCAAGCGCGGACGCGCCGCGACCTATACCGTCACAAATCCGGCAAAATGACTTGCATATTTGCGCCGGACGTGGTATAATTAAGCCGATATCAATCGGGAGGTTCAAGACGATGATCTTAATGTCAAATAACCAGTGGAAATGCGATACCAACAAGTGGCGCGACATAGGTGACGACTGCTCGGCCGAGGCTCGCGTCGGCGGACTTGTCCACGCTTACAAGGAGGTCATGCCTGACGTTCTGGGGCTTCAGGAGGTCTCCGAGCACATGGCCGACCTCATGATGGCGGAGCTGCAATGCATCGACCTCGGCGACGGCAAGACCGCGAGATATTCCTACATATCTGGCGGCGACACGCCTATTGTTTACCGTTCAGACAAGCTGAAACTGCTTGAATCGGGATTTTTTCTCTATTCCGAGCAGATCGACGGCTTTGAGGGCAGCTTTAACAATCACGAGTCCAAGTCCTACTGCTTCGGCGTTTTCGAGGATCGCGAGACCGGCAAGCGCTTCGCGCTCATGACGACGCATCTGTGGTGGAAGTCCTCCAACCCGTCCGCTAAGAACTATCAGGCGCACTCCAACGAAGCGCGCGCCTACCAGATAGGCCAGGCGTCCGCCCGCATGGACGAGGTGTTCGCGAAATACCATTGCCCCTGCGTGCTGATGGGCGATTTCAACGCGTCGATTGAGAGCCTGTGCCTTGACCGCGCACGTGCCGAGGGCTGGACGGAGGTATACGACCTGAGCGTCGGCGACCGCGACGAGACGCGCGGACACCACCCCTGCGGCTCGAACGGCTACGCCCGCGGCGACGCCGGACTCTTCCGTCAGGCCATCGACCACATCATGATTAAAAACGGCGAGGGCACGACGGTGAACTATTTCCGCCGCCTGACGCCCGAGTGGTTTGACAAAATTTCGGATCACTATCCGCTGTACATTGATTTTTCAGTCTGATTGAGAAGAATATCAAAACGCCCCCGCAGACGAAGCCTGCGGGGGCGTTTTTTGTATGGGTGAGGCGTATTGGCATATGCCTGTGTGCTGATTAACTGAATTGAATTTGCAGCCCCCGCAGGCCATATCTGCGGCAACCGCAAATTCAATGATTATACCCCGTTCCGTAAACGGTCGAGAGTGTTCTGAAGTATTATCTCCGCCGACAGCGAGTCGATGACACCCTTGCGCTTCTTGCCGCGCGTGTCGGTCGCGTTGAGATAACGCGAGGCCTCGACCGTCGTCAGGCGCTCGTCGACCATGTCGAGCGCAACGCCCGGCAGGCGCTCGGCAAGCAGCCCGGCAAACTCGCGGCAGCGCCCGGCGCGCGAACCCTCGGTGCCGTTCATGTTGACAGGCAGTCCGATGACTACCGCCGTCACGCCCAGCTCGCGCGCACGCTCAGCGACTGCATCCGCAGTCTTGACGATGCCGCCCGGCGATACGTATCCCAACCCCGACGCGAGAAAACGCCCGCTGTCCGAGACCGCAAGGCCGGTGCGCGTGTCGCCAAAGTCGACCGCGAGTATCTTGCCCGTCGTCTTTTTTATATTGTCTACCATAACGCTCCCCGGTTATTTCCCCGCAGTCGGCACGCGGGCGTCGAGCCACGCGAGTATGTCGGCCATGACCTTGTCGCGATCGACCTCGTTGAGTATCTCGTGGCGGTCGTCCGGGTACAGCTTGAGCGTGACGTCCTTCAT
>CAVIBA010000001.1:0-14516 GCA_963640785.1 Bulleidia sp. | reverse complement strand
CAGCACGGGCAGCGTCGACGGCAGCGTCGAGGGCCAGCGCTTGTCCGAGACGCGCGAGAGCATACTGAACAGCGTGTAAAAGCCGTCAGCAGTGAAGGTGAAGGTGCAGAAGGGGTCGGCGGCGTAGCGGCGCTTGTTCTCCTCGTCACGCGACAGCCAGTCGTAGGGCGACGCCCCGCGGCCGTAATGCTTGGCATAGGAGCCGAAAGCGATGTTGTCGATGAGATGCGAGCGGTGGCGAGGAGAGTGAAACGCCGCGTCCGCACGCGCCATGAATTTGGCAAGTCCCGTCGGGCTGTCCGGCCCGCCGGTGCCCATTATGATGGCTCCGTCCAGCCCCTCGCCGTGCGCGGACAGGTAGAGGCGCGCGATGAACGAGCCCATACTGTGCCCCATCAGAAAATACGGCAGGGAGGGGAAGCGCTCCTTGAGAATGCCGGTAAGTGTGAAAAGGTCGGCGACAAGCGCGTCGCCGCCCGCCTTTCGCGGAATGAAGCCGAGGTCGTCCTCCGTCGCGGCGCTGCGGCCGTGGCCTATGTGGTCGTTGCCCGCGACGGCAATGCCGTGCGCGGTCAGGAACTCGGCAAATCCGGCGTATCTCCCGACATATTCGCACATGCCGTGGCTTATCTGAAGCACAGCGCACGCCGACGTCTCCGGCTCCCAGAGACTGTACACTATTGTGCTGCGCCCGTCGGACGAGGCATAGCTTCCGGTGGTGTATATCACAATAAAACCTCCTCGTTTTTGTACTTTTTATATTGTATCACATGGTGACGCAAAAATCAATCACCGACGGCTCAAAATGTAATATACAGGCAAAAAACTTGCGTTTTCAGCGTTTTGCTTATATACAGACAGCCCTAATTGTTAATTTTCTACGAAATAAGCGTGATATTTTTCTGAACTCCCTTGCAAACGGTGGTCAGATATGCTATACTATGGCATACCGACAAGGTCCGGATGTCGGTGACAACCACATGACACTCTTGTACAATTTTGAAGGAGAAACATATGAAAAACAAGATTTTGCGTCTGGCTCTGCCGATTTTGGCACTCGTCATGATGCTCACGCTGGCGTCCTGTAAGAATGACGATAACCCGTCCATCATAGGCACGTCCGACAGCCAAACCACGGAAGCGCCCACCACGACTCCGCCGGAGACCACCACAGCGCACGTACATAACTACAAGGAAACCGTCGTCGCTCCCACCTGCACAAAGGCCGGCTACACCCTGCATCTGTGCGATTGCGGCGATCAGTACACCGACAATCCCACCGAGATGATTGCGCACACCTACGGCGAGTGGGCAACCACCACCGCTCCTACCTGCACCGCTGAGGGCGTGCAGACACATGCCTGCACCGTTTGCGGCGCCACCGAGACCCAGAAGCTCGCGGCGGCTGGTCACAAGTATGTTGACAGCGTAATCAAGCCCACCAAGACCACCCAGGGCTACACCGTTCACACCTGCTCGGTCTGCGGCAACAACTACTCTGACGGCTACACCAACGCAACCGGTTCTGTCGGTCTGTCCTATTCGCAGAACGCTGACGGGACTCTGACCGTCACCGGAATCGGCCTGTGCACCGACACCGACATTATCATCTACTCCACCAATGCCGACGGCAAGAACGTCACCGCTATCGCGGCGGGCGCTTTCGCAGGCAACACTACTATTAAGTCCGTTTATCTGCCCGCAAGCGTCATCTCAATCGGCGACGGCGCTTTCGCAGGCTGCACAGCGCTCAACTCCATCACTGTTGAGACCGAGAACAAGTACTTCACCGCTGTCAGCGATGTGCTCTACACCAAGGACACCAAGACCATCGTTGCATTCCCGGCCGGTAAGGCTCTTGCCGAGTACACCGTTCCCGCTTCCATTACGGACGTTCGTCCTTCCGCTTTCGCAGGCTGCATCAATCTGACCCAGTTCAAGCTGGCCGACACCTCCAGCAAGGTGTTCTACGTTGCTGACGGCGTTCTCTACAAGCTCAACGCCAGCGGCCTTCCCACCACGCTGGTCGCTTACCCTGCGGGTAAGGTCGTGACTTCGTTCGACGTCCCCACCACTGTTACCGCTATCAGCGACTACGCCTTCTACGGTGCTAAGACGCTGTCCTATGTCACCATGAACGCGGGTCTCGCCACCATCGGTGCTCACGCATTCGACGGGTGTACCAACCTTCTCATGGCTGATCTGCCCAACTCTGTTGTCAAGATCGGCGACCATGTATTCGCAAACTGCACCAGCATAGTTGCTGTCAAGGTCGGTGCCGGTCTCGACGCCATCAGCTCTCATGCATTTGACGGCTGCACATCGCTCAAGTCCGTGACCATTCCCGACACTGTTTACGATATCAACGCGTATGCATTCAACAACTGCACCGCTATGACCGAGGTCTTGATCGGCTCCAAGGTCGACACCATCGGCGAGAACGCATTCGTGTTCTGCACCTCGCTCAAGAGAGTTTACTACAAGGGCGCAAGCTACCAGGATAACTGGTGCCGCATCAACGTTCACGCCTCCAACAACCTCACCCTGACCATCACGGCTACGCTGTACTTCTACAGTGACACCGCAAAGGCGGGCTGCTGGCACGACGTCAACGGCGTTCCCACTCTGTGGTAATCCGAATAAAAAGTTTTCCCCGGCTCCGTGAGGAGCCGGGGCTTTTAGTTTCCGTCGCACAATTCCGAGGTCGCAAACGCACGGCGTTGCTTTTGTCCTGTTTTCTTTCGGGGTGACGTTACCCTGTTTGCTTCTCTCAGCCGCGCTTGCCGCAGCCGCGGTCAAAGTCCGGGTTGCAGGCGTAAAAGTTTTTGGAGTCGAGCCGGTCCTGCGTCACGCGGAGCGCGTCGCAGAAGCGCTGATAGTGCACAATCTCGCGCTCGCGCAGGAACTTGATGGGATCGCGCACGTCCGGGTCGTCGCACAGCCGCAGAATGTTGTCGTAGGTTGCGCGGGCCTTTTGTTCCGCTGCTAAATCATCATGCAGATCTGCGAGGATGTCGCCCTTGACGGCGAAGTATTTGGTGTCGAAGGGGACGCCGGAGGCGGCCTGCGGGTAGACGCCGAGGGTGTGGTCGACGAAGTAGTTGGCGAAGGGAGTGCCCTTGATGTCGTCCTCGCTCAGGTCGCGCGTCAGCTGGTGGATTATCGCCGCGACCATCTCGAGGTGCGCCAGCTCCTCGCTTCCCAGAGAAGCATCGGAAATGTTCCACAGCGCAAATTCAGTTCAAAATCCTGCGTTTCGTGGGCTTTGGGTACATAGTTTAAAGACCTTGGACAAGGTATTGAAGTACGGTGAAAATAATAAAGTAGACTTCTCCGAGCATCCTACGGTAGTTAAGCGTGGCAGCGTGAGAACAATCAACATCTATGCTGCTGTTCCCGATGTTGCATAGGACAAGCCTATTGCACATTGGAACTTTACATCAACCTACGGTACAATACTAACGCAAGGAGGTTGAGCGTATGAAAGACAAAACCACTCATCTATATGTAGACGGTCACGAAAGAACGCTGATATTACATAGCCTTGTGGAGCTGAAAAATGCTCTCATACGGCAAGGCAGATATACGGACTGCATTGACGAACTCATTTTCAAGGTAGCCAATGCGCCCGTCAAGAAAATGAAAATCGAATATGTCTAAGGCAATTCAAGAGTGAGCCGCTTAT
Organism: Bulleidia sp.; assembly: GCA_963640785.1. Taxonomy (GTDB): domain Bacteria; phylum Bacillota; class Clostridia; order Oscillospirales; family CAG-272; genus UMGS1002. The sequence continues at coordinate 10,831 of CAVIBA010000001.1, read as the reverse complement.
TCTTTTCCATAAGAGTAAGCGGCTTTTTTGCGTTCTCTGTACGATTTACATAGCCGCCTTGACAAAGCGGCTAAATCTATGCGAAAGGAGGACGCAGCTATGTCAAATTGCAAAGTGATTGCTCTGACCAACCAGAAAGGCGGTGTAGGCAAGACCACAACGGCGGTCAATCTGGGCGTGGGTCTGGCGAAGCAAGGAAAAAGAGTGCTGTTGATTGATGCCGATGCACAGGCAAATCTCACAATGGCTCTGGGTTACAGCCGACCAGACGATTTACCCCTTACGCTCTCCACAATCATGCAGAACATCATAGACGATAAATCTTTTGATGTTTCGCAAGGAATTTTATCCCACAACGAGGGCGTTGACCTACTCCCGTCAAACATTGAGTTATCGGGCTTTGAAGTAAGGCTAATCAATGCGATGAGTCGTGAGCGTGTTCTGAAAACCTATGTGAATGAGGTTAAGAAAAACTACGACTATGTGCTTATCGACTGTATGCCGAGCTTGGGTATGATAACTATTAACGCATTGGCGGCGGCTGACAGCGTGGTTATCCCGACACAGCCCCACTATCTTTCTGCAAAAGGCTTAGAGCTGTTGCTTCGCTCCGTGTCAATGGTCAAGCGGCAAATCAATCCCAAACTCAGAATTGACGGTATCTTAATGACAATGGTTATGCCCCGTACCAACATTTCAAAAGAAATCACAGCGACGGTCAAGAGTGCCTACGGTCAGAAAATCAAGGTATTTGATACCGAGATACCTCATTCTATCCGTGCGGTAGAAGCAACCGCAGAGGGCAAAAGCATTTTCGCCTATGACAAAGACGGCAAGGTTGCCGCAGCGTATGAACAGTTCTCAAAGGAGGTGGCAGAGCTTGGCGAGAAACAGAGAAACCAAAATCGAGCTGACCGCTTACGATGACCTGTTCCAGACGGACGAAAGCCGTGCGGAAGCAGCTTTAAGCAAGATACGGGATATTCCCCTGTCGGAGATTGACGAGTTTCCAGACCATCCGTTCAAGGTTTTAATGGACGAGGATATGGAGCAGCTTGTCGAGAGTATTAAGCGGAACGGCGTAATGACCCCTGCTACCGTGCGATTGAAAGAGGACGGACGGTATGAGCTTATCAGCGGTCACAGACGAAAAAAGGCTTGTGAGCTTGCAGGACTTGAAACCCTCAAATGCGAGGTCAAAGACCTTACCCGTGATGAAGCCATTATCATTATGGTGGAAAGCAATCTGCAAAGGTCTGTTATTCTGCCGAGTGAAAAAGCCTTTGCCTACAAGATGCGGCTTGAAGCAATGAACAGACAGGGACAGCGCTCAGATTTAACTTCTCGACCAATGGGCGAGAAGTTATTTAGCGTAGATAAAATGAGCCAAGATGTTGCAGATAGTAGCAGGCAAATCCATCGTTTTATCCGCTTGACCGAGCTTGTACCCGAAATTCTCCAGATGGTAGACGAACGGCAAATCGCTTTCCGCCCTGCGGTGGAGATTTCCTATCTTGCCGAGGAACAGCAATACACCTTGCTTGAAGCGATGAGCTATAACGACGCTACTCCTTCATTGGCGCAAGCTATCAAAATGAAAAAGTTTAACCAAGACGGAAAACTGACGGACGAGGTTATCCAATCCATTATGGAGGAAGAAAAGCCAAACCAAAAGGAAAAGCCTGTTTTCCGTGATGAACGGATAACCAAGCTCATTCCGAAATCCGTTCCCAAAGGACAGGAGGCGGATTTCGTTGTTAAGGCGTTGGAGTTTTACAACCGACACCTGCAACGGAATAAAGCGCACGAAAGATAGCCGCACACCGAGGGCGAGGTCTGCCTGTTTGCGTGGATAGCCGCATTTTGCGCTTCCCCCTCTCCACACCTCACCCCCTAACTACTGCCAAGACTATCCGAAAAAAGAATATCTGCAATATCTCTAAAATCTGTTTGTACCTTTGAGGACATCGGCTTTTTTTCGTATAATGAAGCCGTAAAGGAGGTCGATATGATGAGAAAATCAATGTTTGCAGCGCTTCTTGTGCTGATAATGCTGCTTGGCGGCTGCTCCGATGTTTCAACAGCCCTCACACGAAATAATGAAAGCGAACTTGTGACGGAAACCGAAGTCGCTGTCGAAGCCGAAAGCACCAAGAGCATTTATTCCTCGGAAAGTAATGAGAGCAAAGCTCCAGAAACGGGTGCAGCACTTGAAACTGCCGCAGAGGTAACGGAGCGTGAGGCTGTTCAGAGCGAAACGGTAAAGCAAACCGAGCCTGTCAAGCGGATTGAAGCGGAAACACCTGCAACGAAACCCACAACGGAAAATAATAATCCGCCACCTACGGAAACACCGACACAAACTGCTTCCGAAAACACAAAGACAGCCTATGATTTTGAGTTTGATATGGAAGCAATAATGGCGGATTGTATCAGCATCGGTCAATCAATGGGGCATCGTTTGGATACCTCTCTCACTCCGAGCAACGCAAGCTGGTGGAATCCCGTGACGGCGTCACGAAGCAATCAAGGCGAAGCCTTAAAGCAGAGCCTTGAAAGCTATATCAAGTTTCATACCGCTGAAAATCTCAGCGCATACGGAATTGATGAAATCTCAGATTTTAATATCTGCTGCGAAGCAAAAGGAAACGGCGAATATCTGGTTTACTTCCTTTTTGCATAAGCGGCAGCAAGGCTTATCCCTCTGTTTCAAAAACAGGGGGATTTTTTATACCCAAAATCAAGAAAGGACGGTTTAACAGTCTATGAAAACAAAGTTTAAGAAGAACGGAAAGCGGCTTCTGGCGGCTATCCTCTGCCTTGTTATGGCGGTTATGGCATTGCCGATGTCCGCCTTTGCGTGGACAAGCGAGGAAGGCGTTAGCTGCACATCCTCATTCGGGGACTACTATGTCGGCTCTGACGGAGGATACTATCGCAGCAAATCCTCTTATTCGTTCATCGTGTACGACAGCGACGGCAACACCTCTGTAAGAACAATCAGCGCAGGCAACGCCAAGCGCAAATACTTGATGACCGACAGCAGCGGAACGCACCAAGTTTACTGCGTAGAGTCTGGTATTGACTTTAATACGGGAAACAGCTATGTATCCCAGAACGGCAAAAACAGCTCCTATTTCCGTAAGCTGCCTACCGAAGCACAGTTCGGCGTAATGATGGCTCTGATGTACGGTTGGCACGAGGGAAAATCCTCGCCCGTTGCAGGCACGAACACAGATGATTATGCGTTTGCGACCCAAACGATTATCTGGGAATATCAGCAGCAGCTCCGCACAAGCCCGTCCGACCTGCACAGCGCAAACGGCATTGATACGGACACTTACCGCTACTCCCTAAAGGGCAGACCTGCCGAGAAGTGTTATGACTGGATTTTGTCGCAGATGGCAAGCCACTATACCATTCCGAGCTTTGCCGCAAGAAATCAGAACAAGGCAGACACCTATACGCTCAAGTATAATCCCGACAAGCAGAATTACAGCTTGACCCTTACCGACACAAACAACACCCTCGCCAATCTAAGCCTTTCGGCAAGCGGCATTAAGGTATCCAGAAGCGGAAATCAGTACACCTTTACGAGCGACAAAATGATTACCTCTCCAATTACGGTATCCGCGCAGAAAGCCGTCAATCTGGATTGCGACGAGATGCTTATCTGGGGCTGCGTAGGCAAGCAAACAATGGTTTCGGGAGCTTCCGACCCTGTATATTTCTATTTCAAACTTGATTCCGAAACCTACGGAACAGGTCTTATCAAAAAGGCCTCTGAGGACGGTGTTGTATCTGGCATCAAATTCAACATTTCTGGCAACGGCGTAAATCAAACCGTCGTGACCAAAGCAGACGGCACAGTAGATATTTCTTTGATGCCGGGGGTCTACACCGTCACAGAACAGCCGATTGACCGATATGAGCCGCAGAGTGTTCAGAGAATTACCATCGTAAGCGGTCACACCTCTACCGTGACATTCAGCAATACGCTGAAGCGTGGCAGTCTGGAGATTATTAAAAGCTCCGAGGACAATCTGGTAGAGGGTGTGAAATTTCATCTTTACGGCACATCTTTAAGCGGTCTGCCTGTTGATGAATACTCCGTGACCGACGCAAACGGTGTTGCACGGTTTGAAAATGTGCTTATCAGCGGCGCTGACCCTTATACCGTGGAGGAAATTGATACGGCGGTGCGCTATGTCGTTCCCGCTTTCCAGACAGCGCCTATCGAATGGGAAAAGGTAACGAGCCGCAGCTTTACAAACATTCTCAAAAAATTCAATGTGACTGTAACAAAATCCGATGCGGAAATGGGTACGGCGCAGGGCGATGCTTCTCTTGCAGGTGCGGTCTACGGCATTTATAAGGGCGAAGAACTCATTGACACCTACACGACCGATAAAAACGGTCAGTTTACAACGAAGTATTATGTGTGCGGCAACGATTGGACTGTCCGAGAAATCAGCCCGTCCGAGGGCTATTTGCTCGACAGAACAATCCACAAGGTCGGCGCAGAGCCAGAGCTTTACACCGTGGAGTTTAACTCTACCGCAAATGATGTGACCGAGCAGGTCATCAAGGGCAATATCGCCATTATCAAGCACACCGACAACGGCGAAACGCAGATTGAAACGCCCGAAACAGGCGCAACCTTTGAAGTGTTCCGCAAGGCGGCAGGCAGCTTTGATGCCGCAAAAGAAACCGAGCGAGATATTCTCACTTGTGATGAAAACGGCTTTGCCCAGACAAAGGATATGCCTTACGGTATCTACACCGTCCGCCAGACCTCTGGTTGGGAGGGGCGTGAGCTGATGAAGCCCTTTGATGTGTTTATCAGCAAGGACGGTCAGACCTATCGCTATCTTATCAATAACGCAAACTTTGAAAGCTATATCAAGGTCGTGAAGAAAGATGCGGAAACGGGCAACACCATTCCGTATGCAGGCGCGGGCTTCCAGATTTACGACCCGAACGGAAACCTTGTGACAATGACCTTCCCCTATCCCGAAGTGACGACCATTGACACCTTTTATACCACAGCCGACGGCGAGCTTATCACGCCGCAGACCTTGGAATACGGTAAGGGCTATTCTCTGGTTGAGGTACAAGCGCCGTATGGCTATGTGCTAAACTCCGAGCCTGTCTATTTTGATGTGATGCAGGAGAACTCCGAGATTGACAGTGGCATTACCGTCATTGAGGTGGTGCGCTCCAATGTGGCACAGAAAGGCACGATTACCGTATCCAAATCGGGTGAAGTGTTCAGCTCCGTCAATGAAGCAGGCGGCTTGTATCAGCCTGTCTATGCGGTGCGTGGACTTGAGGGAGCAGTCTATGAGATTACCGCCGCCGAGGATATTTATACTCTGGACGGTACACTCAGAGCTTCTAAGGGCGAGGTTGTCGATACCGTTACCACGGGCGCAGACGGTACGGCGGTAAGCAAGGAACTCTATCTCGGCAAATACGAGGTCAAGGAAATCACAGCCCCGTTTGCAATGGTGCTGAATGAGGAAACTCACGCCGTCGAGCTTGTATATGCGGGTCAGAATGTCGCTGTTACCGAAACCGCCACCTCTTTCTATAACGAAAGGCAGCGTGTAGAAATCGACCTTATCAAGCGCCTTATGACGGACGAAGCCTACGGCATCGGCAAGAACGGCGAAATTTTTGATGTGACCTTTGGCTTGTATGCGGAAAAGGAACTGACGGCGGCAGACGGCACGGTCATCCCCGCCGACGGACTGATTGAGATTATCTCTCTTGACGGGAATGGAAGCGGCAAGGTCAAAACCGACCTGCCTATCGGAAGCTACTATGTAAAAGAGCTTGCGACCAATTCCGCATATTCCTTGAACGGGCAGAAATATCCCGTCACTTTCGAGTATGCGGAACAGGAAACGGCTATCGTCCACATCACAGCCAACGGCGGCGAAGCCATTGAGAATGACATCATTTACGGCTCTGTAAGCGGTAAGAAATCCGATGAGGACGGCAACGCTCTCGGCGGTGCGGTTATCGGCATTTTCAAGACAGGCACAGAGAAATTCACAACAGAAAACGCTATCCAGACTACCGTTACGGCTGCTGACGGTAGCTTTTCTTTTGAAAAAGTGCCGTATGGAACTTGGGTAATCCGTGAAATCGAAAGCCCGACAGGTTTTGTACTTTCCGAGGAAGAAATCACGGTCACAATCGGTGCGGTTGATGAGGTCGTGGAAATCGAGCTTGTCAACTACTTCATTAAGGGCAATATCGAATTGACTAAGGTCGATAAGGACTACCCCGACAACAAGCTCACAGGTGCAGAATTTGAGGTCTATGCCGATACCAACGGTGACGGCAAGCTGGATAACGGCGACGAACTGCTCGGAACAATGACCGAGCTTGACGGCGGCGTTTATCAGATGAAGGAGCTTCGGTACGGAAAGTACCTTGTCCGTGAGAAAACTGCTCCGACGGGCTTTGTGCTTGACGAGAATGTGTATTCCGTGTCCATCGAGGAAAACGGCAAGACCTATATCGTTGAAAATGAGGCAGGCGTGGGCTTTGTCAATGCAGCGCAGAAAGGCTCTCTTAAAATCGTAAAGACTTCTTCTGACGGTAAGATTGAGGGCTTCTCATTCCGTGTGACGGGTGCTGACGGCTATGACCAGACCTTTAAGACCGACAAAAACGGCGAGATTTTTATTGAGGGTCTGCGAATTGGCGAATACACCGTATCCGAGGTAAACGACAGCGTTTCCGCAGGATATATCCTGCCCGCCGACAAGCAGGCTACGGTCAAGGTCGGTGCTACCACAATCGTTGAGATGCACAACGAGCTTCGGGATACCCCAAAAACGGGCGATGACTTTAATCTTGCCTTGTGGGTAAGCCTTGCGGCTGCTTCTGTTTTGGGTGCAGGCGTTTTTGGCTTTGCAGGCTTTAAGAAAAAGAAAAAGGAGGACTGATTTATGGAAGCAAAGACCATTATTGCAATCGTGCTCGTGGTGTTTATCGTAGGTGCTGCGGTGTGGCTGAATATCCGTAACAGAAAGAAGTAACAAGCGTTGGGGCGGCTTTTTCAGCCGCCCCTTTGCTGTTTATGGAGGTAAATCTATGAGAAATCTCAAAACCATTGAGGGCAAGGTCAGAGCCGTTCTGCAAAAGGACGAGGAAGCCAGAAACGACGATATGCTGCTTTATTTGAAGGTCTGCAACGGCTGTCTGAAAGATACAGGGGCTATGCCCTTTGCCGAGGTAATGGCTCAGTATAAATATCTGGGACTGCCGAGCTTTGAGAGTGTCGGCAGGACACGCCGCAAATTACAGGCACAATATCCAGAGCTTATGGGAAACGCCCGTGTAAGGCAGCTTCGTGCCGCAGGCGAAAAGGCGTATCGCAAATATGCAAAGGAATGAGGTGCAAAATGGAGGAAAAACGGATAAACAGCGGTTATGAAATCATAGAAAGCCATACTATCGGGAGTAATGAGCTTGTCATCGGTCATAACGCCAAAGCCCCCAACCCCTATGTGTGTTGGTACTGCAAAAACGGCTCGGATTATTTCTGGGGATATTACTGCAATCAGTTGTCCGAAGCAAGAAAAAAGCTGAATGAGCGCTATCGGCGGGAGTGCCGTATGCCCTACAATCAGCCCGATAAAAGCCAGAAAAGCCGTGATGACCGTGAGCGATAAAAAGGTATATGACTGCAAGACCTGTCCTTATCCCCGATATAAGGACGGGTCTGTTATTTTCTGCGATGTCTGTATCCGAAAAATTTTAGATGAGCAGAAAGAGAAAAAAGAACGAAAGGAGCAGCCGAATGAATGAGGAAAAGAGAAAACTCGGTGATTACGAGATTATCCAGAGTATCTATATCGGAGATAAAGAGGTCGTGTTCGGCGTAGATAAAAAAGACCCGTATCCCTTTATGGTGTGCTGCTGCGATTACCACAACCCTCTGTCAGCGGCGTGGCCGACAGAGGGTGTCGCTTCGGACGATTATCTGGAAGCAATGCGGATTTTTGTTGACCGAGTACAGTCGCAGATTGACCGCACCAAAGAGGAGCTTGCCAAATTCCCCTTTGACAAGACCGTGTTTACAAAGGAGCATTGTATCCCCGACGACGGTATGCGTAACATTGTGGGCAAGGTAGTCGTTATCAATTCCGAGCCGAAACGCTATGAATATCAGCATCCCGCCTATCAGCTTGTGTTGGCTGACGGAGGAAACGGAGCTATCGGCGGCAGAGGTCGGGCGGTGTTCGGCACTTGCCTTGCCATAGGAGAACAAGCCAGATGGGAAAGGTACGATGTGCTTGGCGAAATCAAGCCCGAATGTATGCCCGATTGGGCAAAGGAAGCGCTTGCTAAAATCAAGGCGCAGGAAAAAGAGAAAAAGCAGAAAAGTCGGGAGGAACGCTGATATGGAGATACGAGCCTTAACCCCTGCCGAACAGAAATACACCTACGCCCAGAGTATGCAGCTTGAGGGACAGACCACCAATATCGGTCATCTGCGTGGAGATTTTGACAGCTCTGGATACGGCTTTTATACCACTTGGACGGACACCCGAACACAATGGAAAACGGACGAGTTCAAGGCTGAGTTTGACGAGGTTATCAACGCTCTGCGCTCCGATAAATACGGACTGCTGAAAAGCCGTTCCGATATGAGTGCGTATGCAAGGCAGTATGCGGATAGTGCATTTAAGGGCAACTATTGCACGGAGTACGGTTTCCGAGTGGATACGGAGAAACACGCCTATCTGCTGCGCTGCAACCCCACAAGGGGCGACTACAATTTTTACTGTTACTGCTTTGTAAAGGAATGGCTTGATAAGCACATTCAGAAAGCCGAGCAAGGTATCCGCTTTATTGACCCGAACTATAAGGAGCTGTTTCGCATCCCCGACGGCGGCAGGATAATCGTAACGACCTCTTGGGGAGAAAAGCGGGAACATTCCTGCCGTTTTATTGATGAATGTCATACCGAGGTCGGCAGCAACATTTTTCATATCTGCGAGTTTGCCGAGCGGATGCAGCAAATCGGGGCGACCTACGAGCCGAAACAGGCGGAGCAACCGCCCCAGAAAGCACCGAGAAAAAACGACTATGAACGATAAAGGAGGATTGCGATATGGCTGTTAATCAGAAAGCCGTCAAGGTCTTGAACAAGGTTTTGGAAGCAGGCTTTACCGATGAAAAAGCAATTTCCGCTATGACTATGGACGATATTCTCTCTATGCAGGGTATCACGGTTGCGGATATTGCCCTTATCAACGACCTGCAAAAGAGCATTAAAGCGAACAAGGTCATTTCCTTTCTCGGCGGTGCTGCCGATGAGTAAGAACGACCAAATAACGAAAACAGAATAAGGAGGTGCAAATTCAATGGCTGCGAAGTATCAGCTAATGACGGAGCTGTATCGGCGCACAGGTATTGCAGTTGCAAAAAATCCGCAGGCGTGGCAGAGCTTTTTAGCTGCTGCTTGCCGCAACTATAAATGCCGCTTTGATGAACAGCTTTTAATCTATGCACAACGCCCCGACGCTATCGCCGTCGCAGAGCTTGACACTTGGAACAAGCGCTTTAAGCGTTGGGTAAACAAAGACAGTAAGGGCATTGCCGTTTTCGACCCGAAGGGTCGCAGGAATACCCTTAAATATTATTTTGATGTTTCGGACACGCACGACGGATATTACGGCAGCCGCCACGTTCCGATATGGCAGATGAATGGACGATACGAACAGGCTGTTATCGAAAGGCTCTCCGACAGGTTTGGCAATGCGGAAAGCGCCGACCTTGCTTCTGCCCTAATCGAAACGGCAAAGAACGCCGTTGAGGATAATCTGCAAGACTATTTCTCTCAGCTCAAAGACTTCACAAGGGACAGCTTCTTGGAGGAATTGGACGACCTTAATGTGGAGGTCTGTTACAGGCGGTTGGTAACAAACAGCGTTGCATTTATGCTGATGAGCCGCTGCGGTCTGGATACAAACGAGCATTTTGACCGAGAGGATTTTGAGGACATTATCAACTTCAATACGCCTGCGACTATCAACGCCCTCGGCATTGCCACAAGCGACATTTCCGAAATGGCTCTCAAGGAAATTTCTCTTGCGATACAAAATCTGCAAATCGCAGAGAAAGGCACAAATCGCACCTTTGTACCAGAAAGCAAAAGCCAATATAATATAGGCAGAATACAACCCGAAAGGAGCGAAAATAATGAACGCAATCACTTACAGCAGGCAGGGCGATTATCTTATTCCCGACCTGACATTACCGACCGAGCAAGAAATTCCGCTTGGCAGATACGCACAGATGCACAGGAGCTATCTGGAGCAGCACAAGCGAGTGACCTATCTCAATCTGCTGACATCGGGCAAACTGAACGAGCATCTGTATCAGACCGAGCAGACGGCACTCCAGAGGTTGGAGCTTCTGACGAAGCAGCTTTCAGCCGAACAGGGCGTGACGGAGGAGCTGAAAGAGAAAGCCCCGATGCAGTGGGTACAGAGAATGAACAACATCCGCAGCCAAGCGGAGGAAGTGATTATGACCGAGCTGATTTACAAGTAAGCATTGCCAATGCCGATGAGGTCAAGGTCAATCTTCCCACCGTAGAGGAACAAATCGAAATGATAGCCGAAGCAGAGGACGAAAAATCCTCTGCTTTTGCTGTTTCACAGGAGGATATTGACTCTGTTCTGACAAGAGGAAGCGGCTTTCAAGACGGAAAATACCGTATCTACCGCCAGTTTCAGAAATACGAGGACAGTAAAAGCAATATCGCTTTTCTCAAAAAGGAATACGGTACAGGAGGCGGAAC